>CALMMH010000502.1 GCA_937868145.1 uncultured Phycisphaerales bacterium | reverse complement strand
CGCTGCAAATGCTATCGGACGTCTGGTCCGAACGGTGGATTTCACCGAAGTGGCGAAGACCCGGGCCTCCATCGTCGGCCGCCAGATCTCTCAAGCACAGTACGCTCAGCGATTTTCGGAAGCCTGCCTTCGGGAAATCGCCCAGGGCTTCGACTACGCAACCAACGAGATCTCCGATCCGCAGAGACGGCTCAAGGTGTTCGCTAACCTGTTGATCCTCATGAACGAGTTGAACGATCCACGACTTGTGGATCTTTCGATCGGCATGATTTCGCATGAGGCCATCGCGGTCCGCTACTGGGCCGTCCGTACGGCGACCAACCCCACCCTGTGGGAGAAGCTGGGCCAGGATCAGGCGGCCGCCGCGACGGCGTCCCGTAAGATCCTCGACGCCTGCAACCAGGCGGCGGATACCAGCAGCGAGGAAGTCTTGAGCCTGATGGCCCAGTTTGCCGGCCGCTACAATACGGCCCAGGCCGGCGAGTTGCTCGGCCGCATCGCGGACATCCGCATCAAGAACTATGCCGACGGGAACGTCAAGTACGAGTTGGTGGACACCACCATCCTCAAGCTTCTCAGCGGCAAAATCGCCGGCGGCGCATCCAACGAGCAGTTCGCCAGACAGTTCGCCCAGCTTTACTCGTACGCAATCCAGCGATACATCCGGGGGACGCAGGACAACGCTCTCCGAGGGATGTCGCGGAATTACCTTGCGGCGGTGTTGATCGACACGGAAGAGCAGTGCATCAGCAAGCTGCTGGGCGGAACCCAGACCGGGATTCGTCGGGCCCTGGAGGCCGGAGATCTGAACGCTCTGCAGACGGAGCACGATCGGCTCCTGGGCACCGAGAGCCAACAAGGCGCTTTGCCGAGTAAATTCGGTTTCCACTACGGCAACAACCGCACGGCGCCTCTGGCCTTGCCCACGTTGGGACAAGCCAAAACTGTCCCCGAGCCGCAACCGCAGCCGCCGGCCCAGCCGGAAGCCGCGGGGGTCCAGAACTGACTCTGGGCAAGCATTGGCTGAGGCGATATCACGGGGGCAAGACGCAATGAGAACTCAACTTATACTCCTGGCGGCGGTATTGTTTCTTGGGGCAGGATGCTCCGGCTCCAAGCCGCAGTTCTACTGGTTCCACCCCGACAAAAACTTCGACGAAGTCAAAATCGATTACACCGAGTGCGAAGGCCAGGCCGAGGAAGAGTCCTGGAAGATCGTCGATCGGGAGTACTTTGACCGCCTGAGATCTCCGGGGGCCTTGGCCGACGAGAAAACCACAAAGAAGGCCAGGAAGAAATCCGACGACCCGGCGGCCCAAGCCAAGGAGGAGTGGCGGGAAGTATACAAGCAGAAGGCCTTTGACGGCTGTATGGAGAGCCGGGGTTATGTGCGGCTTCGAGCCTATCAGGTCTCGGACGGCCTGAAGAAGAAGGAACTCCCCCTGGGCGCCATCGCCGGCAGGCGGCCGAACTGAGATTCGTGAAAAGACTCTCGACGAGGCCTCGTCCTCATGCAATAATGGGGTCTGGTCTGGATTTGGCAGGATTTGTCGACATGCAGATGAAGGATGGCTTGGATATCGCGAGAGAAGGCACTGTCGCCGTGGCCTCGTTCCGGAGTCAGTGCATCAGCGACGCCGAAGAGATCAGCAACGCCTCCGCCCAACTGAGACAGTACATCCAGTCCGATCCCCCCCGACGGATGGTCTTCGATTTCCACGGCGTCAAGTTCTTCTCCTCGCAGGTCCTCGGACTGCTCCTGGAGGCGAGGGCTCATCTCAGGCCCCACAACGGCGAGGTGGCGATCACCTCCCTGAGCCCGCAGTTGCAGCGAGTCTTCCGAATCACCAATCTGGACGCGTTGTTCCGTTTCTACCCCGACCGGACTGCGGCGGTGAAGTGACGCATCCGGCTTTGCGGCGAGATCCCCCGCCGTTGCTCGCACAATCCCCCGTTCGCTCCTACGGCACGTAGTTGACTTCCAACACCGCAGGTAGATATCTGTCGGGACTGCAATAATAGGGATCGTCGTTACAGTAACCACAAGCGAGGAACTGGAGGTCCTGACTGGGTTGATTCGTGCAGGAAAAAAGGATGGAGATCGCATTCCCGGCCGACCAGTCCTGCCGACTGACCACCTCCTGCACCACATCGCGGATGTCGGGACTGATCGTCCATAGCTGGCTGCCGTAGAAGCCCGGTTCCCAGATCCATGCGACGGAGGCGTCGGTCCGGGTCCGATCGTACAGGTACCGACTGTCGGTGATGTAGTCGGCCACATTTCCCGCAGCCTCCGCCTGCAACAGCCCATCGAGTTGATCCGCCAGTTGCATCGAGGGCACCACGATCTTCAGCTGCGCCGCAACGATCGTGCTGCCCTGCGGAATGGCGACACCGGTGAAACGCATGGCGCTCATCTTTGCCCGGCCCACCTTCAGGCACTCCCCGAAAGCGTCGTTCATTCCGCCCGAAGCGGATGCGTCGTCCCGTTCGCCGCCAACCTGGAATCGGCAGGTCGTCGCGTTCGCAGGGACCTCTGGCTGCTCCTCGTCCGCGTCGTCGAGCGCCTCGGGATCGCTCGGCGCATAGGAGATCGACAACACGGGGGCCATGCTGGCGGCTGCGGCGGGGGCATTGTCGTATCCGAGGATCTGCAATTCAGAGTACGGGATGTTCTGGCTCCACAGGACCAGGGCGATGGCGTTGCCCGCGTCCCAATCGGGACGGTCGATGACCTCCTGTATCACTCGACTGATGTCCGGACTGGCGCACACGCTGGTGGTACTGAACCACCACCCCTCGTAAGCCCCATACGGCCAGATCCAATCGACGAACGCGTCGGTCAGCGGCAGCGAACCCACCAGCCGGTCGTGCTGCGAGAAACCCGCGGCGTCCCCAACGGCCTCCGCCTGGATGATGCCTGCAACAGTCTGGGGGAGCCACTCCATGGAGGCCTGAACCGTCATTCGGGCGGAGAGGATCTTGCTTCCCCGCGGGATGTCGATGTTCGTAAAGCGAAAACCGCTGCTGTTGAGCCCCACCAGGAGCGTCGGCTGAGCGTAGTTGTTCGACGCGTCCTGACGCGAAGCATAAGCGTCGTCTTCGCTCGCTTTCACGTAGCTGCTGCATGTGAGTTTTGGCGTCAGAGGGGGTCTGACCAGGACCCTGATCGTGGCGATGTTCGATTCTCCGCTCGATGCGGGCACGGCGCCGTCATCCGCGTAGAAAGCAAAGCTGTCCGACCCCATGAAGTTCGTTGCGGGCCGATAGACCACCCGATTGGAGAAGTCCGGCAGGACGCCCGGCTCGGTGATCAACTCACCCTGCGAATCCAGCAGCGTGCCGTGGCTGGGCAGGGACACGATGACATGCGTCAGCCGGCCGGGCGGATCGGGCAGGCCGTCATCCATGGCCGAGAGAGTCACAGTCACATTCGTGTTGAACGGCGTCTCCGTCACGGCCTCCTCCGCCACCGGCGAGGTCTGGTTGACCGTAGGCGGCAGAATCTCCGACTCCAGGAGGCCGCACGTGACTTCGAGCCGGGCCGCCCGCGTGGAGTAAGGGCTGTCGCAGGCATGGAACTGCACATCGTGCCCCGCCGCCCGGTCGCCCGAATACAGAATGGCGAGCGAATTGTCGATGAGCCAGTCCGGACGGTCCACGACTTCCTGGACGACCCCGCTGATGTCCGGGCTGCTGTGGAAGGTCCCCACGGGACCGCAACTGCCGGCTTGCCAGGTCCAGGCGGCGCTCGCCTGCGTTTTCGCCAAGCTGGAGATTCGCAGACCCGGCGTGGTGAGATCATCGGCCCAGCCGGCGGCCTGCGCGCCAAGCACGCCGTTCATCCCCGTCGAGAGGGTGGGCACGGCGGTGCTGACTTTCAGGCACGCGCCGATGACCTCGCTTGCGGGCAGGATATCGACGTTCCGGAACCGCATGACGCAGTCGTATTTTCCGACGGACAACAGGTCCGACAGGACCACCGGAGATCCATCGGCTCCATAGGCGTCGTCCTCCGGCACGATCACCTCGTACTGCCGCGTGACCATGTTCCTGACCCTGAGGCTCACGGCGGCCACGTTCGAGCTGCCGCCCAGCGGGGAGGTTCCGCCGTCATGGGCGTGGAAGCGGAATGCGTCGTCGCCGGTGAAATCCATGGCCGGCCGGTAGATCACGCGGTCGACATGGCCCGACAGCGTTCCCGGCTGCGTGATCGCCACACCGCTGGGGTATTCCAAAGAGCCGTGGGCAGGCAACGAATCGATCGCGAAATCCAACGGTCCCGGCAGACCGTCGTCCGCGGCCGACAGAACGACCAGCACAGGCGTGTTGGCGTTGGCGTACAGATTCACGTTCGCGACCGTGGGCGCCGTGCGTCCGGGTTCCGGCGCAGCCGTCGGGTCGTCCGTGAGGGGATTTGCGATAAAAACGATCTCAAGCTTCGGAGCACGGGCCGGATCCGCCTCCCAGGAACAGAAATCGACCCGCAAGTCTGAGAACTCCTTGCCCGCGTACATGACGACCAGATCGTTGCCCGCCGACCAGTCGGAGCGATCGATCACCTCCTGGATCACGACGGCGATGTTGGGGCTGGCATACCATTGGTAACGCTGCACGTTGCCGTTCCAGTCCCAGGCGACCGACGTCTGCGTCTGCGGTCGGTTGTAGATCCGCGGACTCATCATGGAGAAGTCCTTGGCGTCACCGGTCGCCTCAGCGGAGACAAAGCCCTGGCTTTCGGCGGTCCAAGTGGCGTCCATGCAAACCTGCAAAGCCGCACTGACGATCCGTGCTCCCCGCGGCACCCCCACGCCCTGGAATCTCATGGCGCTGGTGTATTCACCGGTGCGGAGGAAGGTTCCCGACGTGGTCTGCCAACCGGACATGAAGATGCCGTCGTCCTCGCCGGTGCAGACCTGGTACTGAAGCGTGACGACATCCTGGACGGACAGAGTCACCGTCGCGGTGTCGGACACGCCCCCGAAGGGACTGACGCCGCCGTCGGCGGCGGAGAACGTGAACGAGTCCTTTCCCAGAAAATCCGCAGCGGGTTTGTAGACGACTTGGGCGGCATATTGCGCCAGCGTCGTGGGCTGCGTGATGGCCGTGCCATTCGCATACGCCAGGGTTCCGTGTTTCGGCAGCGACACGATCGTGTAGGCGAGTCTGCCCGGCGTCTGGGGCAGCCCCTCGTCGGCGGCCTTCAGTGTGATGGTCGCAGGCTTGTTCTTGGAGACGATCGTCTGCCCGTCCTCCGCCACGGGAGCGCGCTGATTCACCAAAGGTTGGCTCGACACCAGCGAATAACGTTGCCCGCCGTTGACGAGGGTCTTGTTCTTGAAGTTGACTCTGACCTCGTAGACCCCCGCCTGTCCCGGCGATGCAAGGTACACCTGCTCGACGTTGTCCACCTGGTTGTCTCCGGTCCTGGCCTGGGCAGAGGGATCGGCCGGGTCCAGCACGTACGGGCAGTAAGCCGGCGAGCCGCCGGGACCGACCAAACGCAGATCCAGGTCGTTGACCAGACGCGGCGACGGATCGGCCATCACCGAGTTGATCGCCGCAGCGGGCGGATCGGTCCAGCACAGCGTGATTCGGATCGGCGAGGTCCCGTCCGTGTGGAGATAGTACACATCCGACGGATTCTGAGCGTCCAAACGGCCTTCCAGGATCAGGTCGCCGATCAGGCAGTCGTGGTCCTCCTGGATCAGTTCCGCGGCGGCCCTCGTGTTCATCAGTCCCCAGCCGCATTGATAGTCCGGACCTACCCGGCCCAGATCGTCGGCGGTGTGCAAAATCAGCCCCTTGAGCGTGCTCGAGCGCATCGCCTGTCCCGGAAAGAGCCGGGTGTAATGCTCGACGAGCAGGATCGCCGAGCCGGCCGCGGCGGGACTGGCCATGCTGGTGCCGCTGTATGTGTCGTAGTCCTGGTCGCTGTCGTGGTCGCACGAGTAGACATCGACGCCGCTGGCCACAATGTCCGGCTTGATGCGGCCGTCGTCGGTCGGGCCCCAGCAACTGAAGTCCGTCATCGCGGTCTTGACACAACTGCGGACTCCGTCCTCCAGGGCCTGGTGCACGGCCCCCACCGTGACGATGTTCTTGGCGACCGCGGGACCCGAAATCGTGTCGTATCCGTCGTTGAAGTCGCCGTCTCCGGGCGGGCAGGTGTCGAGACGGTAGGTGATCTCGTGCCAGCCGGAAAGGTAGTAATACACGGTGTCGCCGATTTCGGGACCGTCGTTGCGGTCGTTTCCCGCCGCGGCGAACGCCAGGTAATAGGAGTTCTGCGAGGCGACGTCGTCCCACTGGCGGGCGATCGTGTTGTACTGGCCGAACCAGTTGTCGTACGAGTTGCGTCCCGCCCAGTTGCCGGTGTAATGCCAGCCGACGTGGTCGGTCATGGCCGCGCTGGCGTAGTACACCCAGCCGACGACATAGCCGTACGAATGGTTCGAAACGTAGATGCTGTTCGACTGGCCGGGTCCGTTCGCCGCCCGGCTGAACATCTGCGCCGTGTCATTGTTCCAGTCGTAGGATTCGATCCGGGCGCCGGGGGCCATGCCTATCGCGTTCGGATCCACGCCGGCGGCGCCGATCGTTCCTGCGACGTGCGTGGAATGAGCGGACGTGATGACGGAGTCTCTGACTTTGACTCGCGGTTTCCCGTCCGGCCCGACAAACTCCTGGTGAGAAGCCCGGACCCCGGCGGCGTCCCACACGCCCACGGCCCACCCCGTCCCTGTCAGGTCCCAAAGCGCCACGTTCCGGACGCGATCCGTCGCCACCGAAGCCGCGGACTGCACGTTCTCCGTCGTATAGTACAGAGGCCTGCCGTCCAGGAGGCCCATCAGCTCGCGAGTATGATGCCCGTCGTTGTCGTAGACGCGCATGTCGTGCTGAATCGCCCACAGTTCCGCCTCCGCTTTGGCCGCCTCGTTCTCGGCGGTCAATTGGTCGACATAGGTGGCCCGCTCCACCGGCGTATTCACATCAGACCCGGATTGCGCCTGCGATGATCCGTCGACGGACGCCAGAAGAAACCAGAACAGAAGGCAAAATCTGCGCCGCTCCGACAGACAACGATCGATGATCCCACAGATAGAATGCCCTATCGACGGACAATCCACAGTCCTCATCCGCTTCTCCTCTTCCAGGGGCATTCGCCCTCACGTATTCGCTATTCCCCGCCGCACACAGCATTTATGGCTATTCTCGCACAGACGCTTCGGCGGGCATACAGACAGTCCCTCAGCCATGCCTTGCAACTGGGGTGTTCTCCTCCACCGCGGGTGTGCCTCCAATTCCTTCTCCCGACGACCCGGCTCAGGCGTCCGCCAAGTCACATAAATAAAATATACCACAGGAGACCGGGCCGTCAAGCCGGGAAGACACGGAAGCTTGCCGGGATGGACCGATAATCAGCGGCGGGCGGCTTTGGATCGTCGCACGGAGCCCTGATCGCGGCTTTCTTTGTTGTGGTCTTCCAGCAGCTTCATCGCTTTCTTGACGTCGGAAACCTTCAGCACCCCCGTCGTCCGTCCGCCTTCGGCCCCGGCGGTGCAATAGGCATAGGAGATGTTCACGTGGCCGACCGCGAGCTTCTCGGCCACCACAGCCAGCGCCCCTGCCTTGTTGGCCAGGTTCACGCACAGGACCTCCGTCTCGTTGTAGGCCATGTTCAGCCGGGCCAGCACGTCCCGGGCCTTCTGCGGCTCCTCGAACACCACCCGCATGACGCCGTTCTCGGCCGAATCCATCATGGTGATCGCGACGATGTTGACCTTCACCTTCGCGAACTCCGCCAGCGCTTGTGCCAGCACGCCCGGCTTGTTGACCATGAACACGGAAAACTGCGATGCAATGTACATTCTATCGCCTTTCCACTTTCATCATGTCAAACCGTGATCCAATCACACATCGCCGGCCCCGCCCCATGTGAGCGTAGCGGCAACCCCATACTCCTACCTTCTATTATTCCCCCAAGGGCCTCCCGGTTCAATCGGAATCTTGCCTTCGTGCGGCCGGATCGTCCCGAAAAACGACTCCTCTGTTGTGACGTCGCCGCACAAACGGGTATCTCTCCAGATTCTCGGGAAATTATTGGGCCAGGGGTTGACATCGTGACATGGCCCCCCTACAATAGAATGAAATCGAAATCTGACTTCAAGCCCCTGGGTAGTCTCGCTTCCTCTCCCTCCGTTTGCTCAGGGGCTTCTTTTCCCCCCTCCTGCTCTGCCGGCAAGGGTTGCCCAACACTTCAAACTCCGCAGCAGATGCCGTGCAGCCTCCTAAGCCGGACCATTTTTCTGTAAGTCGCGACCCACAGACGGGTCTAATATGTCAGCCATGGTGTGGACATCCGAGGAATTGGACCTGGTGGCGCAGTTCCGCCGGGGAGACGATTCTGCATTCGACAGGATCGTAGAGCGGCATTCGGCCGAGGTTGCGGCCCTGGCGAATCGTCTGCTCGGCTGGCCCAGCGACG
>CALMMH010000501.1 GCA_937868145.1 uncultured Phycisphaerales bacterium | reverse complement strand
CGTCAGACTTGCTTGAGCTGAGCCCGGTTCTCCCAGACCTTCTCGATCGCGTCGGCGATGTCGGCCACCTCTTTCTCCGGCGCCAGCAGCGGTCCCGAGGCCCAGAGCATCACCATTTCCTCGCACACCTGGTCGCACTTCGGGCAGGCCCGTTGCTCGCTGAACTGCCGCAACCGCTCGGGCGAGTACATCCTCTGGTAGCTCTTGGAGCTGACGATGTGGTCGATCCAGGGCTCCCGGTGCAAGCCTTGCGTGATGTACGGACTCAGGCCGATGCCCTCGGCGTTCATGGCTTTGAGGAACGTATCGCGGCTCACGCCGTCGAACTGGTCCTTGTGGTAGGACATCGTGTAGAGATAGAACGAGCCGCTTTCGGTGCCGGGGTAGAGCTTCTGCGGCGTCAGGCCGGGGATGTCCTTCAGTCGGGCCGTCAAGTACGCGGCGTTCTCATTACGGCGTCGCCACCGCTCGATCGCACCGCCCAACTGGCCCAACAGCACCACGGCCTCAAACTCATTCATTCGGTACTTGGGCCCGATCAGTTCGGTCTTGCCCCGCCGGGACGTACCGTGATTGTGGACGGTGTAACATTTGTCCATCAATTCGTCGTCGCTGCCGATGATGCCGCCGCCCTCGCCGCAGGCGATGGTCTTGCTCGACTGGAAGCTGAAGCAGCCCACATCGCCGATGGCGCCGAGCTTGCGGCCGCGATGAACCGCCAGGTGCGCCTGGCAGGCGTCCTCGATCACCTTGAGGTTGTGCTTCTTGGCGATCGCCAGGATCGAGTCCATATCGGCGGGCTGGCCCATCATGTGAACCGGCATGATCGCCCGGGTGTTCTCGTTGATCTTCTTCTCCACGTCCGCGGGATCGAGCTGGTACGACTCGACGTCCAGGTCCGCCAGAACGGGCAGCGCCCGCGCCGACAGAATGCCCTGGATCGTCCCTGGATCCGTGTAAGGGCTCGTGACAACCTCGTCGCCGGGTCCGATGCCCATCGCCTCGACGCACGTGTGCAAGGCTTGCGTCCCTGCGCCGGTGGCGACGCAGAATTTCGTCCCCATCAGCTTGGCGTATTCTTTTTCGAAGGTGGGAACCGTGCCCGAGGCGGACTGAATCCGGCACCAGATGCCGCTCTTGGCGGTCTTGAGCAGTGAATTGGTCAGGTTCTCGTCCCAGCAGCAACTGGGCCAGTCGGGCCAGGGCTTGTTTTTCCGGACCGGCTCGCCGCCCAGGATCGCCAGTTGGGTCGCCTTCTTCGCGACATCGCCATACGCAGGAATGGTTCTCGACGCCGCCGCAGCCAGGGAACCGGCCGAAGCGGCTGCGATGAACCGCCGTCTTGTCAAATCACCGCTCGTCATCTTTCACCCCTTTCAAAAGACCAATGAATCAAGTTTGAAGTGTGAAGTTTCAAGTGTCAAGAACGAAATAAGGAAGGGCCGGACTGATCCGGAGTCCGTCGCCACGCCGCCGCGATGCGAGGTGACGGAAGTTTGCCGCTTTGAGGCCTCCAGTACTGGGGGTGCTTCGCACGCCCCCATACGGCGACCACGTTGATCCAGTGAATGGCTGCCAACTCCGCCCCGCCCTTGCACCCGATGACTCGCCCCCCCCTATTCGGACAGCCATTCTCAACCGAGGGCTTCGCTCGCATACCAAGCCGGAGGCCGCAAAGCAGAAAACTCCCGCCCCGAAGGGCCGGAATCTTGATCCCCTGGAGAACA
>CALMMH010000500.1 GCA_937868145.1 uncultured Phycisphaerales bacterium | reverse complement strand
GTAATATCCGTGCAGAACACCATCTGATTGGCGAAAGTGTCCAGGGCCGGCGCTGTGTCATTGTGCTGCACCTTGTACAGCTCGATCTGCGACCGCAGGGTCTGCAGGTCGCTGGCGAGGCTGTTGTTCTTCGCCTCGGTGCTGGCCTGTGTGAACTGCGGAATGACGATCGCGGCCAAAATGCCCAAGATGACCACGACGATCAAAATTTCGACCAGCGTAAATCCACGTTTAGCTTGCATGCGTTTCCTCCTCAGTGTAGTAGAAAAAAAGTAGTTGTCACTCGATAAAAGGCTATTGCCGTTTTACCACTATAGATCCTATCGACGAAATCGACAGGTCACTTGACTAACTCGCTCAACTTGAGTCGAACATCCTCCCGAATGAAACCACGATACCCCACACAGCACACCCTACTTCCATGTTCATTTTTTGCATGACGCAATTCGGGGGTCATGAAGGTGCGAGCTCGACTACTCGAGCCGCGTTATCTGCGACCCCCACTCAGTCCAAGCAAAAGATAGAAATACGGCGTGCACCTGCCAAACGAGGCGAGAAGAATTTCCGCTTTTTTCGCAGGCAGGCGAGGAAAGAAGACGGCTAGACCACGTCGAGGTACAACGGCACATTCGTCAGACGCAGGGTCCTCGTCCGCTGGCCGGCGTGGGCCAGATCGATGCGGATATAGTCGATGTCGTGAATCACAGGCTCGATTTTATCCGCCCATTCGATCAGGACCACCGATTCGGGATAGCAGAAGTCGTCGAAACCCAGCATCTCGAATTCCGCGAGAGATTCGATCCGGTACGCGTCGATGTGGTAGATGTCGAATCGGCCGCGGTATTGGTTGACGATGACGAATGTAGGGCTTGTGACGTTTTCGCGGTCCAGGGCCCCCGCTCCGGCGGCGATGCCCTTGATCAGGTGCGTCTTGCCGCTGCCCAAAGGTCCGCAAATCGCAAAGACTTCGCCGCCTTGGAGCCGGCTGCCGATCCGGCGGCCCAGTTCCATCGTCTCTTCGGCAGAGTGCGTCGTGATCGTTGTTTCCATCTTCTTTATCATGTCAGTCTCTCCACGCCACCGGCCGTGCGTCATCCCATCAGATGTTCGTAACCGCCCGGCTCCAGATCGATCACGTTCCCATCCGGCATCCGGATCTTCATTCGTCCGGCGTCCGTAATACGACCTACGGCCGTAAGCGGCAGCGGATCGCGCCACAGCGAGCGGAGTTTGTCCCACTGGTCGGGCGACAGCGTGAACAACAGCTCGAAATCCTCGCCCTCGTTCAACGCGGCACGGAGCGGGTCCGTCTGGAGCTTCGCATCCTCGGAGATCGGAAGGGCCGACGCATCGACTATCGCGCCGACGCCGCTCTGTTGGCAGATCCGATTGAGGTCCGTGCTCACACCGTCGCTGATGTCCATCATCGCGTGCAGATCCGCGATTCGAGCCATTTCAAGGGCTTCTCGCACTCGCGGCTCGAAATCCAAGTGCTTCCGCAGACCCGAGCCGCCCAGCGAGCCCGTCACGCAGATCACGTCGCCGACCTTGGCCCCGTTGCGACGAACGGGCGGCTTGTCGCCCGGTTTGCTGAGCATCGAGATGCACACGACGAGACGCCCCGCGTCCTGCCAGGACGTGATGTCGCCGCCGACCAGAGGGCAATTGTACTTGTCGGCTGCAAAGAGAATCCCCGAGTGCAGTTCTCTCATCTGGCCTTCGCTGAACCCGCCAGGCAAACCGACCGCGACGACCGCCCCGATGGGG
>CALMMH010000499.1 GCA_937868145.1 uncultured Phycisphaerales bacterium | reverse complement strand
CATGGTGACAAGCGTTCATAGTTCGCCTTCCATCAGGAATTCTCTGATCGACACGGCGTCGCCTCATCGGTATCCCGAGGCTCAATGACACAGTGATTATGAGGAAGTCTTGCGATAATCGACTATGTGACGCTCTTGCTGGTCAACATGGTTTCGGGATTGGCCGTGCTGGCGTTTTTCCTGTGATGGGGAATCGAACACAAAGATCGTCGAGATGGGGCGAGTGCGTGCTTGTTGCACGACGCTCCCACGCGTACACGAAGAAATACGCCGCTCCTGCAGGGTCCGCTTGCGGGAGGAATCTGCAAGCCGGCTCATCCTGTCAATGAGTATGCTCACTATCGCCTGCGAACTCGTCAGGCGACAGACTGCCTCGATCGGTCAGGTGATCCCCGAGCAAGCACGCGGCGGTCACGGGTAGAACCGACCGGGAAAGGCGAGACACGGGACTTGCAGATCTGTGCCCGGCCTGTGGCTTGACTTCAGCAGAGAACGAAGCTCGTTTCCCAGATCTTCCTTCTGAACCCCTAACTCTTTTTCTGCACTTGGTTTAAGTCCGTTCTGCTCCCGAAGTGGAACCGGACAGCTATTTTATGGAAGTCTCGTCACAGTAATTGACATCTTTGCCACCAAATGGTACACTTGCGACTTTGTTTACCCGTGAGAGTCACAGTTGGAGACCTAATGTCATGCTTTCGGTTCGTGAGGCCGCCGAGGTGCTGGGTGTCTCGCAGAAGACGGTCTACCGTTGGATCAAAGAAGGCCGCGTGCCTTCTCATCGCCTGGGTGGACAGCACTTCCTCGAGAGATCGGAAGTGAACAACCTGGTCATCCGGGATGGGCTGGCTCCCTTGCCCAGCACAACTCAGGAGGCGGAAGACTACCAGGATATCACATTGCACGAGATGCTCACCCGGGGCGGCGTATTCTATCGCATCAGCGGCACGACCAAAAAGGACGTGCTGAAGAACGCCCTGAGCATGGTCAAAGGCGTCGATGAAAGCATCTCGAGCCCCCTGTTTCAAATGTTTCTGGCCAGAGAGGAACTGGCCTCGACGGGCATCGGCGACCACATCGCCATTCCCCACGCTCGAGGTTCCCTCGTGGGCTACATCAGTCAGCCGATCCTTTCCTTATCGTTTCTGGAGAACCCGATCGACTACGGCGCTCTGGACGGTAAGCCGGTCTACGCCTTGTTCCTGCTGATCTCCCCGAACGTCCGCACGCACCTTCGCGTGCTGGCGAGGCTATCCTTTTGCCTGCACGCCCCGGAGTTCAAGCGGATGATCCTGGAACAGGCCTCCCGCGATACGATTTTGAGCACTCTGATCCAGACGGAAGCCCGCCTTCCCGAGGGGTCGTGAA
>CALMMH010000498.1 GCA_937868145.1 uncultured Phycisphaerales bacterium | reverse complement strand
TCGGGCCAGATGTTCTCGAGCCAGGGCTTCCAGCGGCAGTTCGGAACGCTCACCCAGAGCGGAACGGCCAGCGGCCTGGTCGGACCCAGCACGTCGCAGCAGAACGCCGCGCTGAGAGGGGAGCAAAACCTCTGGACCTCCGGCGGGCCCTTTGGCGGCAGCTACGGCACGCAGAAGCTGGAAGGCGTTCTGACGAACACGGTCGTCAAGCCGGAAGGCGCCGGCGCCGTCAGCGGCACTCAGCATTTCGTCGGCGGACAAGAGCAGGGATTTGCGACGTATTTCGGCGGCGGCGGCCAGTCCCAGTACGTCGAAGTTCTGCAACAGGGCGACATTACCACCGGGGCCAACACGGATCCGACCGTCACCAGCACGGTCAATTTCCAACTCGGCCAGTCGCAGATGATCGGCGGTTTCTAGTCGATTTTTCTCGGGGGGATGCACCCCATCGATGCATCCCCCCGAATGTTCTCTCCGTCAGGAATGCGATTGGGGGGGGGCGTTCCGGAGGCCATGCCTCCGCTGTGTCCTCGCGAGCGTAGCGAAGCCATCTCCCGTCACAGGAGCCGGGATTGTTTCGTCGCTGCGTTCCTTGCCGCGACGGTTCCGGCCGAGGGCGTCCTTCTCACCCCGAAAACAGCCTTCCACGAGACGCGGTCTCGCGCTCGCTTCGCCTCAGTCCCATTTATCTCTTGACATTTCCGAGTACTATCCATTATTATTCGGTTATGGATGGAAGCGTCTGCCGGAGGAGCGGCGGTATCCCATGCTCGGGAGGAGGAATCAAGGTGAAGAGGCGAGCTTGTTTTTCGGCCGTTGGCGCGGTCGTCCTGTTTCTGGGGTCTGCATCCGCCTGGGCGGACGCCACGAATCTCGTGTACACCTTTGGTGGAACCTTCGACCTGAAAATCCCCGCGGATCCCGCGGCGACCCGCGGGTGGATGCAGAACGCCGTGATCTTTGTCCCCTTCCACATTCTCATCTGCGATCTGGACGTTCTGGTCGACATCCGGCATACCTCGGCCGTCGATCTGCAGTTGTCTCTCCAGGGTCCCGCCGGCTGGTCCATCATGCTGAGCGCCGGCGACGTGTACGAGCAGTACTCGGAAGGCCAGGACTACGACTCCACCGTGTTCGACGATGAGGCGCCCACGGGGATTCAGGACGCCGTCGCGCCGTTCACCGGCCGTTTCCGACCCCTTCATGCCCTGGCCGCTTTCGATGACCGGGACGCCTACGGCCTCTGGCAGCTCCAGGTGTGCGACATATGCTATGGCGACACGGGCTGTCTGGATTCGTTTTCCCTGCGGATCGCCGGTTTCTTGCCCGCAGAAACACCCCGCGTTCCCGCACCGACGACCGGCGGGCTGGCGTTTCTGGGCGTGGCTTTGATCGCAGCGGGCCGGGGTCTCATTTCTCCTCTTGCAGAGCGGCGTCTTTCTCGCGGACTTTTCGCTCCTGGGTCTTTTTGAACTGGTGAAGCTTCTCACGAAGGGCGGCGTCCGCCAGGGCCAGGATCTGGACCGCCAGGACCGCGGCGTTCTTGGCGCCGGCCTTGCCGATCGCCACGGTGGCGACCGGGACCCCGGGCGGCATTTGAACCGTGCTCAGCAGAGCATCGAGCCCCGCAGGGCCCCCTTCAGCGGCCAAAGGCACCCCGATCACCGGCAGCGTCGTCCACGCGGCCATTGCGCCGGCCAGATGGGCGGCCATCCCTGCGGCGGCGATGATCACCTTGATTCCCTGCGCTTCGGCGTTCTGCGCGAACTCGGCGGCGGCCTGCGGCGTCCGGTGCGCCGAAAGAATTCGCACCGTCGCCTGAACCCCGAATTCCCGAAGTTGCTCCACGCAGCCTTGCATGACGCTCAGATCGCTGTCGGAGCCCATGACGACCGCGACCGACGCAGTTTTTTCCGATCCCATTGTCTTTTCCACCCCGCGAATTACAATAGTGGTTGAAATCCCGAACGCAGGCCATTGCGTCGGGCGCCTTTGACGACCGTACGTAGAAAGATGATAGCGGCCGGCGCCCTTGGTTGCAAGGAGTGTGCCATGCAGAGTCGAAAACCGGTTGTTGCAGGCCAGTTCTATCCGAGCGATCCGGCCCAGTGCCTGGCGGAAATCCGCGAATGCCTTGCATTTTGCGCGCCGAATGAGTCGCTGCCGGATCCCCTTGTGGCGGGCATCGTGCCGCACGCGGGCTGGACCTTCAGCGGCTCGCTGGCGGCCATGGTCTTCGCGGCGGTCCAGAAGCAGCGGCCCGCCGCCCGCACATTTGTGATCTTCGGGGCCGCCCACGGGTACTTCGGGCCCAAGCCTGCTCTGGACGGTTGCGACGCCTGGGAGACTCCCTTGGGCGTTGTGCCGATCGACGTTGCGCTGCGGCGGACGCTGTTGGACGGAGGAGCCGCCGTGGTTGTTTCCTCGGCCCATCGCCGCGAGCACAGCATTGAGGTGCAGGTCCCGTTCGTCCAGCACCTGTTTCCCGAGGCCCGCATTCTGCCGATCATCGTGCCGCCGAACGAGTCGGCTCTCGTATTGGGCAACGTCCTGGCGGATCTGCCGGCCGACACGGTTGCCGGGATCGTCTGCATTGGCTCGACCGATCTGACGCATTACGGGCCGCGCTACAGCTTCACCCCGATGGGGATCGGGGCCGACGCCTTGGGCTGGGCCAGCAACGTCAACGACCGCCAGTTCATCAACCTGGCCTTGGCCCTCGAACCCGAACGCCTGCTGGCCGGCGCGATCGAGAGCGGTAATGCCTGCGGTCCGGGAGCCGCCGCCGCCGCCGTCCTGGTCGCCAAAAGACTCGGCGCCTCCCAGGGACTTCTGCTTGCCCACACCAGCAGCAACGAGATCATGCTTCGCCAGATGGGCGCCACCAGCCGTGACAGCGTCGGCTACGCGGCCATCGTGTTCTGATCCTCAGGAGCATCCTCAAGGTTCATGCTTGTGAGAAGAGACGGGCATTTATGGGACCGAGAAGGGTTCATTCGCAGTCTGCCGGAAGGGCATATCCTCAACTCCTCGCATTCGTAAGGGTGCAGAAGACGCCTTTGGCGTCACTCCAAACGAGTTTCCCAAGTTGCCAGGCCGTTGCAATCGCCGCATCGAACTCTCGCTGTTTGGAGAT
>CALMMH010000497.1 GCA_937868145.1 uncultured Phycisphaerales bacterium | reverse complement strand
AAGATGAGACGACGATGCATCTGGAAGGCTACGTTCGCGTCAGCAACAACAGCGGTGACGACTACGAGGACGCCCAGACTCGCCTGATTGTTGGGCGAATTCATCTGTTGGATCAAATCGCAGAATTGGCCAGGAAGCCGCATGTGTACGGCGTCCCGCAGGCGATTGATACAAGAACCAACGAGTATAAGACAGTGTGGGTGGGTAATACGAATCTGGAGGGTTTCGTTGGGGGACTTGAGCAACTCAAGCGGAAGGAAGTTCGCAAGGAGGGCCTGAGCGAGTATTTCCTCTACACGATCGAAGGCACCGAAACGATCCCGAACGAATGGGGCAAGCGGCTGATGTCCTTCGAGACCGACGATATCCCGGTTGAGAGTCTGTGCAAGTACGATGAGGAGCGATGGGGGGACCGGACGATTCGATTCCTGTCCTTTGCCAACGACAAGGACCACAAGCTCGGCGAAACCCCGCTGCCGGACGGGACGTTCCGCATCTACAGCCGGGCCGACGAGCAGGGGCATCTGTCCTATGTCGGCGGCATGGGCGTGAAGTACATTCCCGTGGGCGAAGAGGTCGAGCTGGAACTAGGCCCGGCCCGACTGGTGGAGGTGCGGCCTGCTTTGCTGGCCTACCAGACGACGAATTATCGGTTCGACTCTGAAGGCGATATCAACGGCTGGGATGAAATCCGATCGTGGAAGGTCGAGATTGTCAATACCCGCACACTGCCGGTCAAGGTCGAAGTGACCCGAGGGTTCAAGTGGCCGTACTGGACGCTCAAACCGACCAGTGGCAGCCCGGCCTATCGCAAGCATGATGCGACCCACGCCCGCTTCGAGTTGACTGTGCCACCGAGACAGACGCAAGTTTTCGAGTACGAAGTGACGACATACTATGGTGCCAGACAGGGGGTACTGTCCGATACCAGCATAAAAACAGGCAACTGATTCTTGAGGAGAAAAAGATATGAACGCAAAACGTGCCGTGGTGATTGGTGTTCTGGCTCTGCTCTGCGTAGCGGCAGGGGCCCAGGCGAGGATCAAGCTGGTCGCGTTGCCCGAGCGGGCCGCGACCGTGATTCGATTGGACAACCCCAACGCGACCCTGATCGAAGAGGAACGCGTGCTGACGCTCCAGAAGGGCCTCAACAAGGTTGATTTCTCATGGAAGGGCGTACAGATCGACGAGGACTCCATCCGACTGGAGAGCCTGAACCATCCGGCCGACGTGACGCTGCTGAGCATCAGCTATCCGCCGGGCGAGGCGGCGCTGGTCTGGGAGATCAACAGCACAGGCGACTTCGCAGAGACCGTCCGCATCAGCTACCTTCTGAGCAACATCGACCGGCTCATCACGTACAAGGCGGTCGCGAACAAGGCCGAGACCTTCGTGGACCTCAAGAGCTACCTGGTCCTTCGCAACTTCTCCGGCGAAGACTTCAAGAAAGCCCGCGTCTTGCTGGACTACGGCGAGGCTTTCGAGCAGGGCATCGACCACGAGGAGACCAAGCAGATGCTGTTCGTCAGCGAACCCAATGTCCCGGTCCGCAAGATCTGGACCTTCGACGCCGCGAGCCTGCCCTGGGACCCCGAGCAGCTCAACAACGAGAACGTGGGCATCCCGGTCAGCTACGAAGTGGTCAACAACGACAAGAGCGGCCTGGGCGAATTCGCCCTCTGGGGCGGCAAGGCGCGCCTCTTCCAGCAGGATGGCCACGGCTCCACGATCTTCCTGGGCGAGGACAACGCTTCGCTCGTCCCGGTCGGCGAGAAGATGGAGCTCTACATCGGCGACAGTCGGGACATCGTCGTCACCCAGCGGAAGATGAAGGACGCCCAGATCGAGATTCGCAAGAACAACGACGGTGCGGTCGTCCTGTTCGACACCGACGAACTCATCAAGGCCAAGATCGAGAACTTCAAGGATAGCCCCGCCGCGCTGACGATGATCCAGCATATCCCCGGCCAGTGGGATATGGAAGAGTGCAATCTCAAGTACACGAAGAAGGACGCCTCGACGCTCAAGTTCGAGATCGAGCTGCCGGCCCGGACCGAGAAGGGCCCCGGCGCCAAAGAGCTGACGATGCACTATCACCGCCGCAACGTTCAGCCCGGCCGATAACGATCGCGATAACGAAAGAGCCAAAGAGGAGCAATCCCATGAAACGCACAACTGTACTGCTGATAATCCTCGGCGTCGCCGGGACGATGGCGTCGGCCAAGGTGGACTTAACCACGCTGCCCTCGCGCGACACCGTGCAACTGACGATCTACAATTCCGCGGACATGACGCTCGTCCGCGAGAGCCGAGCTTTGACGGTGAAGCAGGGCACGAACGCTCTGCAATTCTCGTGGGAAAACACGTTGATCGATCCGACGAGTCTGGAGATGCTCGCGAAGGCCCAGGCCGACAAGATCGACATCGCCGAGTTGGTCTACCCGTCTCGTGTGAAGAACCTCGGCCTGTGGAACGTCCAGAGTCAAATGAGCGGCCCGGTCCCCGTCGAGATCACCTATTTGACCAGCGGCCTGACCTGGCGGGCTTTCTACATGGGCACGCTGACGAAGGACGAGAAGACCATGCGGCTGCAAGGCTATGTCCGCGTCACCAACAACAGCGGTGAGGACTACGAGAACGCCCAGACTCGCCTGATCGTGGGCAAGGTCCACATCATAGATGAGATCGCAGAACTCGCCCGCCGCCAG
>CALMMH010000496.1 GCA_937868145.1 uncultured Phycisphaerales bacterium | reverse complement strand
TCCGCTCCAGCCGGCATCCGGGTCGATGATGACGGGAGTCCCCCAGGCCACGGGGACCGCAACGAGAACAATCGCCAACGCATGTGCCTTGCCCCAAGCACTTCTGAACATGCCATTCCTCCCTGAGAAACCGTTTCTCGGTTGTGACCGTACAGCCGATGAAAGGATCGGCATTCCCTGCCTGTGACCCTTGAAAGCTGTTGTGTCAGGATGCTTCTTGGCCGGATGTGCGGATGTAACCGCACGGTTGTTACAATTCCAGAACACCTGCCGCTTATGAGCGATCCGTCCGACAAGTCCTGACGTGTGCCTTCTCCGGATGTAGGACCATTATGCCACGAAGTACCATGGAGTCCTGGGAAGTCAACCGAATCTGCACCGATGTCATCAATGATGATGTCAATGATTCATAGCGTGGTCCCGTTTGCCGCAACGCACGTCTCCGGGAGGGACCGCCGATCCTGGGCCGGCTATTGGTTCTCCCAGCCGCCGGGCGGAGGAGTGGTCAACGGCCAGGCCAGATGGAGGTTGCCGCCGGGGCCCAGGCGGCTCTCGGGCAGGCCTGCGATCCGCCTGCTCCTGCGGAGCTGGTTGGCGACCGGGACCTTCTCCACGTGCCCGTCGACCATCGAGACGTAGGAATGGCCCGTGTTCATGTCCCCCTTGCGAGGGCGGTGACAGGTGGCGAAGGCGTCGCCGAGGCGGGTGTCGTCTTTCTCCATCGCGGTGCCGGAAATCCGGTAGGTGGGTTCGATCGTCAGAACCGGGGACTTCATATGGCCGGGAAGCAGGGCGGGCGAGAGGAACTTGCCGCTGAGCTCGCAGGAGCCGGCCAACTCGGGTTTCACGGCGATTTGCTGGATCCCTTCCGTGTTGATGGCCCAGGAGTTCTCCTCGCCGAAGGCGAACACCTCGGACGGGCTGCGGGTCAACTGGGTCTCCCTGCGGATTTCCACTAGGCGAGTCGTCCTGGAATCCACCTCGTCGCCAGGGGCTCCCGAACGCGACCTGCCGGTGGTGAGCGTTGCGTTCAGGTAGGCGTTCATGCAATAAGTGAACTGGGGGACGACTTCGATCGATCCATCGTGCGTGCACAGCATGCACGCGTTGTTGCAGCTTCCCCAGAGGTTGCCCTTGACTCCGGCCTTGCACCGCACCATCCCAGGCTCGCCCAGGTAGGGCACGAGCGAGCCGCGAAACTCGGGGTGCTCGCGGCGCATCAGGTCGCTCTCCAGGCCGATGCGGGCGTCGTGCCACCGACAGCAGGGCCAGTAGGTTTTCGTCCATTTCTCGTCGAAGGAGGCTTGCGAATGATAGATGTACGCAGGAGTGGGGAGGAAGCCGTCGTGGTCGCCCGCGTAGGTCTTGAGCAGCAGGGCCATCTGACGCAGGTTCGACTTGCAGACGGTCTCGGCCCCCTGTTCGCGGACCCGCCTCATGACCGGCAGGCCGACGGCCGTCAGCAGGGTGATGATCGCGATGACCACGAGCAGCTCGATCAGTGTGAATGCCTTTGTCATATCGATTTTCTCTCCGTCGGCGTCGATCCTATTGATTCTCCCAACCGCCCAGCGGCGGGACGTCCAACGGCCAGGCCACATGCAGATTGCCGCCGGGGCCGAGCCGGCTCGCGGGCAGGTTCGGATCCTCTCGGCTCTTGCGGAGCTGGTCCGACACGTTGATCTTCCGCACGTGGCCGTCCAGCATGGCGATGTAGGAATGGCCCGTGTTCAGGTCGCCGCCCCGGGGACGGTGATAGGTCGCGAAGGCGTCCCCGACGTCGGTTTCCGGCATCGTCGAAGCGTGGGGGTCTTGCGGCGAACTGTCGAAAAGCGTATAGGAGGGCCCGATGTCCAGAGATCCCATCGTGATGGAGCCGGTGACGGTGAATTTGAGTGCTTTGCGGCTCGCGGCCTCATCGAGGTCGTCCATGGTTCCGTTCTGGCTTCCGCCCCAGGCACCGCTGAGATTGTGCTTTGCCGGCCAGCGAGAATCTTTGTTGATGGTCCAGGAATTCTCCTCGCCGAAGGCGAAGACCTCGGAAGGGCCGCGTGTGACCTGGGTTTCCTTGCTGACGCGCGTCGTTCTGACGGTTTTCTTGTTCACTTCATTCAGCGACCCCGCCGTGAAGCTTCCGGTCACGAGGGTTCTGTGCAGGTTGCCGTTCATCGTGT
>CALMMH010000495.1 GCA_937868145.1 uncultured Phycisphaerales bacterium | reverse complement strand
CCTCGGCCTTCTTGCCGTCGGCCAGCAACTGCTCGGCGCAGATCAGCCGGGCGTCGGCCATGGGCATCTTCATGCCGGCGGGGGCCTTCTTCGCGAACTTGCTCAATTCCTTGCCCGCGGCGGGCGTGCCGATGACAGCCAGCGAATGAGCGGCGGCCAGGGCGATCGCGGCGTCGGAGTCGCCGAGGAATTTGGCGATGGTCTCGACGCTCTTGCCGTCGCGGCGCGAACCCAGCGAGCCGATCACGCCGGGCTTGAGCTTGGGGCCGACCTTCGGCATCGCGTCCCGCAGCGTCTGAGTCGCTTTCTCGTCGGAGATGCGTTCCAGAGCGTAGCGAGCGATGTGCGAGGTTTCCTCGGCCGGCAGGAGGGCGGCCAGAGCGGGGACGGATTGGGCCGTGCCGATGATTCTCAATCTGCGGCACACGTAGTCCTGCGCCGAGCGAGAGAGGCCGCCGGCCAGCGTGTCCGCCAGGCGTTTTTCCAACGTCTTGCGCGCCGCGGGGTCGTTCTGTGTGGCGACGATCGCCTCATCGATCGGATTGAGGGCCGCGCGGTCGACGCCCCAGTCGTAGGTCTTGAGTGTATTGAATGCGGTGTCTTCTTTATTCATCATGGTCAAGTCTCCTTGTCGCAACGGTCGCGGTCTTAAAGCACCCAGGGCTCTCTTCGTGCCACATCGACAAGGCGATTGGCTTCGTCGTCGTTCACGAACTGCTGTTTCACGGTGTCCCACTTCAGCGAGCGTTCCAACTCGTAGGCGATGAGGAACAGGTGACACACGGTTGCGGTGTGGGCTGCCAGCTCGATGTCGCGGAAGGGTCTCTTTCGCGTTTTGACGCAGTCGATGAAGTCGCCGTAGATGCCGCCGGTGCCGGCGTAGGTCGGAACGGGCTTCGCGGGGCTCTGTTCACTGCCCCATTCGACGTCGAGGTTGCCCTTGCCGGGGAAGTTGTGGTGAATCAGCTTGCCGTTCGGGAAGCGGCAGGAGGCGTACTTCTTGCCGTTGTCGTTGTGGAAGATCACTTCTTCGGGCTCCATCTCGCGGACGTCGATGGCGAAGGTCGCGCCGCCGAAATGGTGGGCGCCCCAGTCGGTCATGCCGCCGCCGGAGTAATCCTTGAACGATCGCCAGCTGGTGCCGTCGATGTTGTAGCTGCCGCTGCATCGGTGCGGATGGTACGGGGCCCAGGGGGCCGGTCCAAGCCACATGTTCCAGTCGAAGCCCTCGGGGATGGGCTCGCCCGCTTTGTTGCACTCGGTTGGGAAGGGGCCCACGTTGACGTTGATCGACTTGACGTTGCCCTTGGCGCCGCCCCAGCAGGCGTTGACGATCTCGCGGTAATCCTCCAGCACGCGCTGGCTGCCGCCGGACACGACGCGGCTGTACCGCCGGGCGGCTTCGATCATCAGTTTGCCTTCGCGGAGCGTTTTGGTCTCGGGCTTCTGGCAGTAGATGTCCTTGCCGTTGCGGCAGGCTTCGATCACGACCAGGGCGTGCCAGTGGTCCGGCGTCGCGCAGTGCACGGCGTCGATGTCGCCCCGGGCCAGGACTTCGCGGAAGTCGTTGTAGGTCTTGCAGTCGGCGTTGTTGTACTTGCCGTTGACCTGGTTCTGTCTCTCGTCGCGGACGTTCTTCTTGACATCGCACACGGCGACGTACTGGACGTCGTCGCGGCCCAGGTACGAGCTCAGGTCGCCGCTGCCCATGTTGCCCAGGCCGATGCCGGCCATGACGATGCGGTTGCTCGGCGCGGGTTTGCCGTCGTTGCCCATCGCGGAGGCGGGGATCAGGTAGGGAAACGCCACCGATGCCGCCGTCGCTTTTAGAAATGTTCGTCGACCGAGGGACGTGCCCTGGTCCTTCGTTGGTTTGTTCCGCTCGTTTGCCACGTGTTGATCCTTTCCTGCGGTCCGTGTGGATAATTGGTCGGAGTCGTATCGATCGTGAACGTCACGCGCTGGATCCGATGGTTCCATCTGCACGGCCACGCCATACGACTACCTCCATACACCGTCGATCATCCTACCGTCCCATACCCGCGCCGAGCAAGAAATATAACCGGAAAGATGCGCTGCCGGATCAGGCCAGATACTGTTCCGGGAACTTCCACGGAGCCCGGTACGTCGGGATCGCCCTCTGTGCGGCCTCGGGGTCGCCGACGATCTTCTCGGTCGCAGGGTCAAACCGAATCGAACGTCCCAACTTCAGCGAGAGCAGGCTCAGCACGATCGGGACATCGACGTGCGTATGGTAGAAGACGCTGCAACTGGGCTGCTGACGCGACTTGATGCAATCGAGCCATTCCCGCTCGTGCCCCGGCGAAGAGGGGATCGACTTGGGCGGTGGGACTAACCCCTGCATCTTGTCGCCTTCGGGCACGATTTTGAACTGGCCGTAGTCGGAGTACATCGTTCCGTTGGCGCCGTGGAAGTAGATGCCGAGCCGCCGCGACGGCACCGGCTCTCCGTGCAGATCGAAACCGTAGCTGTTCGTCAGCGACGACATCCAGGTCATCGTGAGCTTCGGATACTGCCAGAGGACCTCGTGGTGATCGTAGGCGTCGCCGTCGTCCTTCAGAATGAAACGCCCGCCGGCGGAGCTGGTCATGATCGGATAGCCGAGATCCAGCGCCCACACGGGCAAGTCGATGATGTGCGGCGCCATCCCCGGCGTCCAGCCGCCGCTGTAGTCCATCCACGACCCGTGATTGTAGGCGTCGGTGACGAGGATCGGATTGAACGGCCGCGCCGGCGCCGGGCCCAGCCACATCTCCCAATCGAGGCCTTCGGCGGGCTTGGTCACCGTGCTGGTGCCCACGCCGCCGGGATGCTGATTCATGACGTTGAAGGTGCGGACCACGCCGATGGGCCCGAGATTTCCTGAGCGAATGTATTCGACCACCCGCCGGTAATTCTCACCGGCGTGGATCTGCGTGCCGACCTGGCTGATCGTGCCGTGCTTTTTCACCGCGTTGCGGACCGCCAGGCTCTCGGCCAGGTGCAAGGTCATCGGTTTCTGCAGGTACAGGTCTTTGCCCGCCTCGCAGACCGCGATCGCCTGCAGGGTGTGCCAGTGCGGCGGCGTGGCCACGATCACGGCGTCGAGGTCCTTCTGTTGGAGCATCTCGCGATAGTCGCCGTAGGTCTTGCAGGTGTCCTTGAACTGGCTGGCGACCGCCTCGCGGCGCGAGGCCCAGACGTCGCAGGCCGCGGTGACGACGACGTCGGGCTGGCTGGCACAGGCGCCCAGGTTGGCGCGACCCATGCCGCCGCAACCGATGATGCCGACGTGGATGCGGTCGTTCGGTCCGGGCCGCTTGCCGGCCGGCGACGACTGTCCCGCCCAACTCGAATAGGGACCGGCAAGGCCGATGCCGGCCAGGACGCCT
>CALMMH010000494.1 GCA_937868145.1 uncultured Phycisphaerales bacterium | reverse complement strand
CACCACATCGGGATCCATACCGTAATCGATGATCTGGCTGCTCCCGCCGCCCCCTCCACCCCAGCCGCCCCAACCGCCGCCTGAGGCTCTGGGATCGGGCCAACCCGTGCCGGGCTTGGTCCCCGTGGGCGATTGCTTGACCACGTCGCTCACGAAGATGTACGTCTGAGTATAAACGGCCGAGGACTTCCAGCCTTCCCGGACCGCCACCGCCCTCAGGCAAGTGGTCTTGGCGACGGGGATGGGACTTGTGTAGACCGTCCCCGTGATCTTGCGGGACGCAACTTGGCCGGGAAGCTCACAGTCCAACGAATAATAGATCGTCGCCCCGGGGGTGTCGGTGGAGAGGGTAAGGGAGAATGGCTCATCGCAGAACCCTCGTTCCCGGCTGAACTCGATTTCGCCGACCAGCCCTTCGTAGCCTTCCTGGTTTGCCGCTCCCGGCGTGGGGGCGACGAAGTATCTGAGGTCTTCCCCGGCATCCGGATTGCGTCCATAAGAGACGTCGGAGGGCAGTTCCGGGAAGGCCATACTGTCGATCAGGGTCGCACCATCGGCGTCAAACAGGCTGAGCATCTCGCCGTCGGCGCTGAGCTTGAAGTCCGCGTGCAATCCTTCGGCCTCGGTGTCCCCGTCCGCCCAGATCACGAGGTAACCGCCGGGGGCGATCGTCGTCAGACTGGGATCGGTCGCCGGGATTTGCCATTGGGTCGGATCGTTCGGATCGTCCGTGAGGTACATGCCGCCTATATCGATGGGCGTACCCCCATAGTTATAGACCTCGACCCAGTCGTCGTACTGGCCCTGTGGATCGGCTGTGGTTGCCGAGTTGGATGCCATGACCTCATTGATCGCCAACTCGACGGCTTGAACGGGCACAACGATGGCCACCGTCAGGATCGCACAAACCGCAAGCAGCAGGGTTTCTCGGGGGGTTGTTTTCAAGGCTGGCGCCTCCATCCTAATCTCCTGACGACATGGAAAGGGTTGACCGGGGCGGTCGCCGCAACGCCCCGGCCAGACCACGAACATGGCGTCGGCCGTCGCAGGAACCAAGCGGTGCAGAACCGCACTCGCCAGTCCCCTGGGGCCGGACCACGTACAGACCGATTCCGGGCGAATCGCCATCTTTACAGTATAGTGGTTCCCCAGGGCGGTTCGGTGACAAATTCCACGAGATTTTCGGGCAGGAGACTCCAGGATTCCTCGCCTTTCGGCGATGAATCTGCGATATTCTTGTCCCTGGTCATTCCTTCAGAGGCGCCCGGGTGGCCGCCGGAGGGCGCGTGAAACGAATACGCCTCCATGCCGAGCCGTTCCAGGGTATGAGAGGCCTTCCTCATGGACTTCTTGTCGTGGTAGTCCAGATGAGTCCTGGAAGAGGCGATCTCGATGGAGAAGCCACCATGGCAGATCGGCCATGACCCGCGTGTGATAATCGGCGCGCATGCCCGCGTCGTACACGTACCACTGGTTCAGCCAGCCGTATACTGCTCCTCCAGGGCCGGCGTCAGCCGACCGATCTGGACCAATTCCTCGAACACCGGGCAGTCCCTGCCCCAAGTGCCCTTTCCGTCGCGAATCTCCCGAACCGCAGAGAACCGGGATCGACTTGATCCCGTAGGGATTCTACGTTGGGGTGGTTCCCGAAACGGAATTCAACGCCTCAGGGTCTTGCGGATTGAGCATGGGAGAAATGCCGATGCAGCCGTGATCTGGCCGAATCGGATCAGCCGGTTCGGCGTCTGCAACGGGATACGCACTTCTCGCATGGGGTATGAGCAGTTGCCTGATTGTCCGTCGACGGGACGCCTCGTAGGCTCAGGGCTCGACGGCAACTGAGCCGAAACCTCCAAAGGAAAGGGAAGAAATCATGACAATGAATCTGTTTCGCAGGGACATCCTCCGTTTGGCGCCACTGGCGGGTTTCAGCATGGCGATCGAGACCAGTCTGCTCGAAGAGGAAGGCTCCGCGGCCACGGCGGCGCAGACCGCGTTTGCCGACGCCTACGCCGACGGACAGTATCGCCTGCCGCCGCTGCCGTACGACTACAACGCACTGGAACCGCTCTACG
>CALMMH010000493.1 GCA_937868145.1 uncultured Phycisphaerales bacterium | reverse complement strand
CTGCCCACCACCCGAACCCGAATCGCCACGATCCACCTGCAAATCACAGGCGACGCCGAGCCGAAGTACGAGCTGAAGCTCATCACCGCCGCTGATTCCAACGCCGAGGAAATCCCGGCCCAGATCAATCTGCATTCAGGAGAGGACAAATGAAGACCCGCATCACCGCACTCGCAGCCCTCGCCGTCTCAACGATGCTTCTCGCCATCCTGGCCATCACGTCCATCAGTTGCCAGGAGAAGGACGCACTCCCGCAGAGAACATGTTCACAGCCAGCCATAGAAGCCCCGACCACTACGGAAGGTCCTGCTGTCTCCCAGGAGCAGACCGCCCTGGACGAGGCCAAGCGTCCCGAGGCGGCTGAGGCACAAGAAGGCCTTCGCTTACAGCCCTTGCCTCATGCTCCGAAGAAGGCGAAACCCCAGATGGAGACCCGTGAATACGATATCAGCGATCTGGTAGAGGCAGCGAACGCCGATAGCCGGACGGGAGAGATGAAGGGCGACTCGGGCATGAGAGATGTGGATGGCGATGGTGGAATGATGGGCGGCATGGGGGGCATGGGAGGCTACCGCGCGGGTGTTCAGTACAACTGGCAGGGAGCGGTTGCGCCAAGAGCTCCTGCCGCGGAGCGTCTGCGGCTTCAAATCGAACTGGCGAGCGTGACGGAGGATGAGATCTGGGTCATTTGCCGCGAGAAGGCGCCACAGGCGACGGGGTCGGAGTATGAGACGCCGGGGTCGGGGGCGATGATGGTTGTGAAGGGAACTGAGAAGGTGCCCCTGCCGCTGAAGCACACGGATGTGAAAGGGCGGGTCTGCGGGTATATCGCCACCGTCGAGGTCACGCAGCAGTTCCAGAATCCGTTCAGCGAGAAGATCGAGGCGGTGTACGTGTTCCCGTTGCCGGAGAACGCCGCGGTCAACGAGTTCATCATGGTCATCGGCGAGCGCAAGATTCGCGGCATCATCCGCGAGCGGCAGGAAGCGGAGGAGATCTATCGCGAAGCCCGGGCCCAGGGCCACGTCGCTTCGCTGCTCACGCAGGAGCGGCCGAACATCTTCACGCAGAAGGTCGCCAACATCGAGCCCGGCAAGCAGATCGACGTCAACATCAAGTACTTCAATACGCTCGCCTACGCTGACGGCTGGTACGAATTCGTCTTCCCGATGGTCGTGGGCCCGCGGTTCAACCCCGCCGGCTCCACCGCCGGAATCGGAGCCGTCGGCCGGGGCGCAAGGGACGTCTCGGGTCAGTCCACCGAAGTTCAGTACTTGAAGCCCAACGAGCGGAGCGGCCACGACATCTCGCTGGCGGTGGAGATCGACGCCGGCGTCGAGATCGAAGAGGTCGCCTGCGCCAGCCACGCGATCAGGAAGGACAGCGACGGCTCGGAGAAGGTCCGCGTGCAACTCAGCGACCTGGACAACATCCCTAACAAGGACTTCGTCCTGCGGTTCAAAGTGGCGGGCGACACGGTCAAATCCGCCCTCGTGACCCATCGCGACCAGCGGGGCGGCTTCTTCACGCTGATGCTCTATCCGCCGGAGGACTTGAAGCAGCTCAAGCGCGCCCCCATGGAGATGGTCTTCGTCCTGGACTGCTCCGGCAGCATGAACGGCCAGCCGATCGCCAAGGCCAAGGACGCGATCAAACGGGCCCTGCGAAAACTCGAACCCGACGACACGTTCCAGGTGATCCGCTTCTCGGAGAACGCCTCGCAGCTCGGCAGCAAGCCCGTCGCCGCGACCGCGGAGAATGTCCGCCGGGGCATCGAGTTCGTGGACAAACTCCAGGGCGAAGGCGGCACGATGATGATCGAAGGCATCAAGGCGGCCCTCGACTTCCCGCACGACCCGCGCCGCTTCCGCTTGGTCTCCTTCATGACCGACGGCTTCATCGGCAACGAAGCAGAGATCCTCGGCGAGATCCACCAGCGTCTGGGCTCCGCGCGGATCTTCAGCTTCGGCGTCGGCACCTCCGTCAACCGCTATCTGCTCGACCGCATGGCCAAGCTCGGCAAAGGCGCCGTCGCCTACATCGGCTTGAACGACAACAGTTCGGAAGTCGTGGACCTCTTCTACGATCGCATCAGCCACCCCGCGCTGACGGACGTGCGGATCGATTGGGGCGACATGGAAGTCTCGGAGGTCTATCCCCGCCAGATTCCCGACCTCTTCGTCGGCCGCCCGATCGTCGTGACCGGCCGCTTCAACGGCCAGAAGGAAAGCGCCATCCGCGTCGCCGGCCGCGTCGGCGAACACGAGAAGGAAATCCGCGTCGCAATGAAGACCGCCGCACACCCGGGCATCGCCTGCGTCTGGGCCCGCAAGCGGATCGAAGACCTCGCCACGCAAGCAACGTACAACGCAAGCTCGACCCTGCCCACGCAGATCAAACAGGTTGCCCTGGAGTACGGCTTGATGAGTGCTTACACCGCCTTCGTCGCGGTCGACTCCACGCAAACCACCGCCGGCGATCACGGCGTAACGGTCGCAGTCCCGGTCCCCGTCCCCGAAGGCGTCCGCTACGATACGACCGTGCAAGACTGAAGAACTGCACAACCGCAGAGGACTTGGCGCGGCCTTCGGCCGCAATCTCAAGAACAATAGCCGAAAGAAACGAAAAAGGGACGAAAAAAAGGAAACAGCCGTGCCTCTCGCGTCCTTGTCTTCCTTTTTCGCCTTCTTT
>CALMMH010000492.1 GCA_937868145.1 uncultured Phycisphaerales bacterium | reverse complement strand
CGAAATCCTGGTTGATGCCGCGAATGAGCCTGATCCTGGCGGGCTTTTCGCTCAGCGTGCTTGTGGCCTTTCCTCTGGGATTGTTCGGGGAACACAGGATCCGCGAGCGAGAGGTATCCCTTCGGCAACGGTATAATGAGGAGACGATCCGCAGGGCGAAGGGGGTCGCCGAAGATGCCTGTCGACAGGTGCTTGCCTATGACTTGCTCATCGCCGATCTGGAGGCACAGGCCATTCCTGACGATGGCGCGTCGGAATCGGCGTCGCTGGCTTCCCAGGGTCCTGCCCTGTACTATCGCAACGTTTCCACAACACTTCGCCAGAGCATCAGAGTCAATATGACCCTCAAGGGCCTCGGCCCTTATCATCCGACGCCGGAGCTGGAACGGCTGGCCGGCCTGACAGACCGACAGGATTTCTCCTCCCGCGAGGCGAACCTGGGCGCGACTCTGACGCAGGACTGTGCCCCCTTCCGCGACTTCCGTATCTACGAGGGTCCCGACCGGACTCGCTGTACAGAGGAGTTTCACGCGGGTTACGACGCCCCGCCGCTGCCCGATCCCGGCGCCATCAAAACGGTTGTGCGGTTCAACCTCGTGAAGAACGAACTCGTGGGCTACTATGAAGGCACCAACATTCCCGCGGAACGCACGACCATCGAGGTCGAGATCCTCTCGCTTCCCGCAAGGAGGATTGTCGCGAAGAAATCCTTCCTCGGACACCCCTGGCACTCCATCAATGTAGGACTGAAGATCGACAGGGTGGACGGGGCCGATGAAGCGATCAGACAAGGCGACAAGTGGCTCAACTCCCTGTTTGCCGAGCCCGATTCGCTGCAAGACGACGTGGAGGAATCGGAGGACACCAGACTCCCTTCGGAGCCGTAAAAAGCAAGATGTCTCCGGAGTTCCTTCCACCGGCAAAACGGCAGATGTCGTCCGCCCAGCACTGCCTTCCTATTCGTCGTCTCCCATGGGCACTCGGACGCTGTCCACCCTATGCGCCTTGCCCGTCTTCTCGGAAAGCTCAGCGGCCCGTGCCTCCGCCTCGTTTTTCGCCGGGTAAGGGAAAGACGCAATCTCCTTGGAATTTGCGTCAAAGACTGTCCAAATGAGTTTCATACGCTTCTGTTTTGGCGCGGTCTTTCTGGAGCCGGACGCCTTGCGCACACGTGTTTTGGGTTCCTTATCCTCAACCCCTTGTTCCTTATCCTCGGCCTCTATCGAAGCTTCCTCGGCCATTCGTTCAATTCGTTGCCTATTCGACAGTCGCTTCGCCATGGGATTATCCGTTTCTCAGGGTCGCCTGATAGAACACCTTGTGTACCAATACGCCAAGCAGGACTTTACCAGATATGCGGCGGCCGTGCAAGACCCTGGAGGAAATACGTGGGGAGGACTCTGCTGTCCCCCGTTTTCCGTCCTTTGTCCTCGGATTCTTCATTTGGACGAGAGACGCTGCGAAACTCGCATGTATGCGAGACGACCGACGAGCCGGCTGTTGAGACCGGCTCTGCACGACTTCCCGGGACTGCCGATCTGCTTTCGTTGCGTGGAGGCCGACTCGCCTATTTGAACTTTCCCGAGGACTATGGCCCGTGATCGGCCGTTCACGGTTTGCACCCTTCATCATTATGGAGTATAGTCTCCATATGGGTGCACTGAAACAGTCAAGTGCGTTCAGTCTCATTGGTGGGGCCCGGAAAAAACAGCCCGCAACATCCATTCCCCTTTTCGTAAAAATCATGATCCCATAATGCATGAGCGCCATGGGTGAGTCAAGATTCGGTTTCGGAGTTTCCGAGGCGCAATCGTTGCGCCAATCGCGTTATGAGGCACGCGTGGACTGAGTTATGAGTCGTCGGCGGATGAGCCGGCGCGTTTTGAGCCGTTCGTGCTGCGCTGAGTCCGATCGACACGCTTTGTGTCGATCGCCAACAGGTGTTTGATACAGATGTTCTGTCAGAACCGGGAGAGGATCGCGGCAGCACGCATTGGGAAAGGGGAGAAACATGAAACGCATCGTCGCATTGACCTTGGCGATCGGACTGATGGCGACTTTCGCCACGACAGCGAACGCCGAGTGGCCGGTCACCGTGGGCGGAGGCTGGTATGACTTCTTCTGGGGATTGGATTACCCGAACGACGACTCGTGGAACGACGAGGGGCCGTTCACCTTCACGTCGTCCTCGTGGACCGTATTGACCGTGACGGACGTGTTCTTCCCCATCGATCAATTCGCGGTCTACGACGCGGGCGACATCCTGATCGGCACGACCTCGGTGCCCATCGGGACCTCCATATCCAACTGGGAGGATCTCCCCTACGTCGAGACCTACAACGAAGCCGTCAGCAACCCGGACTGGAGTTCCGGAACCTTCCTCCTGGCTCCCGGCGAACACGCCATCACGATATTGACCTGCCTCGATCCCACTCTGTGCGGCATGGCGGGATTGCGGGTCGACGTGAGCGAATCGCCGGTGTACACGGACTACCAGGTCATTCCGGTGGACGCGACGACCGGGACGACGCCTGTGACCCTGATCTTCAGCGAGATGCTGCAACTGGGCGAAACGTCGCTCGTCACGTCCCCTTCGGGACCCGCTTGTCCGACGGGCTTCCGCATGGGTGTTCCGGCCACGTACTATAACCTGAGCACCGCCGCGACCTACACGCCGCCGATAGGCATTGCCATCGCCTATGCCGGCACGGCGTTCAGCGGTCCTCAGGCCAACCTGCGACTGCTCCACTGGGAAAACGACGGTTGGGTCGATTGCACCCTCGTCGTGGATCCGGACAGTCAGACGATCTTCGGCCAGGTCAACAGCCTCTCGTCCTTCATCATCGTCGAGCCCGTGTTGCACGTGGAAATCGACGTGCGGCCTGAAGGTCGTCACCACGGTTTCTATCAGAGAGGTTGCGGCACGATTCCCGTGGTCATCTTCGGCAGCGTGGATGTCGATGTCACGAAGATCAACCCCGCCGGCCTCCGCCTGTCAGGCATGGGCGTGGCGATCAAACGCAACGGCAAACCTCAGTACTGCCTGGAGGATGTGAATCGAGACGGATATCGCGATCTGGTGTGCTACTTCGTCGATCGGTTGGCGCCGTGGCCCTTCGGCATCAGGACTTTGCTGCTGACGGGCAACCTGACGGACGGCACACCCGTTGAAGGGGCCGGCGAGATCCGCGTCTTCTCGTCCTTCCACCACTGGTGGATGTGGTTCTGGTATCGTCGCTGATCTCCTCGCTCGACCGCGTCAAGTTAGCGCGTCGGCGCTCGCTTGTCAATGCAACAACAAAGGGGCTGCGTGACCGCACACAGCCCCTTTCCGTTTCATCCACAATTTGCCTTTCTATTCTGCGCGGCCGTCGGGCGTCACAAGAACGGTCCTGGACTCCCCTGCCCCCACCGTCACTTTGGGCCATGTCAGAAACGCGGTGCAGCCCAGAGACGCCTGCGCCTGCGTTGCCGATTCTGCGAGAATTGTGACTGTGGCGCGGTAGCGGGTCTTGTTGGCGATCCGCAGCGTCGTCCCCTGTGCGTCGCGCGAAATTCGCATCGCCTCGACGTGATCGAAGACGTACAACTCGTCCATATCCGTGCGGACGTAAATGCCGGGTATCTCCAACGCCATGAGAAAACCGTTCAACTCGTTCCAGCCGGTCACGTGCTCGCCGCGGTTGCCCACGGAGCCGGCGTCCGCATCGCAATAGGTGAGCCTCTCGTTTGTGTACCCGCCGGGGCGGATGCTCTCGCCATGGGCATGCACGATATCGTTCAGGAGATCGGCATAGCGTCGGTCCCCTGTGGCGCGATAGATCTTCAACAGCGAATCGCCCGAGCTGGTGCAGATGCCCGGGGCGGCGTGCTTGTTCTGCGTGCTCGCCCAGTACGCGCCGGTCAACTTCGCACCGAGCCTGGCCAGTTCAGTCCGGGGCGGGAGTTCGTAATCATATGAGGTCGTCCACGTGGCGACGAGGTTGGCCAGGTTTTGGGATTTCTCCAGCCATTTCTCCTCGCCCGTAACCTCGCAGAGCGTCATCAACGCCGTCATGAAGCCTGCGGCTGTTTCCGAGTCGGCGTTTTGCAGAATGTCCGCGCAACCGCCGGTCGTCTGGCCCTGCTCGACGAAGGAATTCTGATAATAGGATTCGGCGGCATCCTTCGCGACTTGGAGGTACTCTGCGTTCCCATAGTAGCGGGAGGCCAGCGTCAGGCCGGCGATCGCCATGACGCCGCCGCAGGTGTTGTACTCGGCGACGTCCCCCGTCGCGTTGTTCACCATCCGGCCCCAGGTGCCGTGCTTCCTCCACGTGGCCACGAACGCGTCCGCGACGCGCTGGACGTTGCTCTCCCACGACGATTTGACCGCGTCCTGTCGGCCCTGGGCCTTCAACAGCAGGAACTGCTTGATCATCCAGTAGAGCACGTCGGCGTTCTTACGGGTCAAAACGATTTCGGGAGACTCATCATAACCCTCCCGGCCGAAGCACGCGCCGTCGTGGTTCAACGCGCCGTAGAAATAACCGGCCCGGCCCTGGGCCCGCGGAATGGCGAAGTCGAAGGTTCTGGTCACCCGGCCCAGGTGCATCTCGTCGCCCAGGGCGAGCATCGGGAAGGTGTTCATCAGTCCGCCGACCCAGCCGAACGAGAACCACGGAGCATTCTCGCAACAGTAGAACTGAGGGTCGGTTCCCTCATGCCAGCGGCTGTCGATGCGTTCGGTCATCCATTGGGCGACCTGGCTGAAGGGGATCAGATTCCGTGGGTTGTTGCGGCCGGAAACCGCCTTGCGCACCGTCATGAACTTCTCGAGCAAGCCCGGGATGGCCGGCGTCTCGAAGCAGTAGAGACGCATACGCAGACGGATCGTGTCCCCCGCGGCCAGATTGACGCCACGATCCGGGCTCTCCTCGAAACCGACAAACAGGGGTCGCCGTTCGCGAACGCCGGGAGCGCTGACCACAAACGTCGCGGCTCGCCGGTCCATCGTCTCTTCAATGATCAAGCCGTTGTCGCCGAATCGCGTCTTCTGCTCGGCCAGCAGAATGAATGCACGCATCGTCTGCCGATTATAGAAGCACATCGCCGGCGTGGCCGCATTGCAGGAAGTGATCTCCAGCCGCGAACGTTGGCCGGGCTCGAACGCCAGTTGCGGAATCGGGCAGGACATCAACGGCAGATCTTTCTCATAAAGGTGCTTTCGCTCCAGTCCCTGAGCGTACTCGCGAGGAACGATCTTGCAGCGATTGGCGTTGTAGACCGCGGCGGGGATCATCACATAGTTGTCCGTGCTCCAGTCGGAAAAGTCGAAGGCAACCGCGACCCCTGCCGATTCTTCCGTGCCCCGCTCAAGAGCAAATGCGACGGTCAGGTCCAAGGCGTTCTCGTCATCCTCAACCGGCCGAACCTCCACCGTGCTCCTCCACGCGCTCTCTCCCGGCAGCGATCCATCGCCTTGGAATGGGCGTACAGCCACAAGCTGTGAACCGCTGTATTGGCAGGACAGGAGGCGGATCGCGCCATGCAGGGGTTTCAGAAAGGCATCGACCGCAGGC
>CALMMH010000491.1 GCA_937868145.1 uncultured Phycisphaerales bacterium | reverse complement strand
TTGGGCATAGACCCAGTGGGTGTGTCCGCCGGTGCAGCCGAAACCCCGGCCGCCGTCCGGCCGCTCGTACGCCCACGCCACATGCTCGGCCATGCCTTTGCGAGCGCGGACCGTCGGATTTCCGCTGTGGGGGCCGTCCTCGCCATTCCGCGTGTCGTCGGGCGGCACGGCGGTCAGGATGGGCGTCACGCCCTCCATCTCCGGGCGGAACTGCATGTGGTAGTACCATTCGTCGTGGATGTTGAATGGTTTCACGCCGCGGGTGATCGGGTGAGTGGGCAACGAGCCGAAACGGGCCAACCACGACGGGTTCACCGACCAGTGTTGTTTGTAGTAGCCGCCGATCCAGTCGAGCAGGTAGGGGCCCCATTCGTCGCCGGGATCGAGGGCATAGTGGAGGAAGGCGATTCCCACGCCTTTGCGGGCGAGATCGTCCAGGGCCTTCCAGTTGGAGTCGGGGCCGAGCAGGCTGTTGCCGTCGCAGCCGATCACGATCGCGTCGGCGCCCTCGAAAGCCTTGAGGTCCTTGGGCCAGCCGCCTTCGAGCACGGTTGCCTCGATCTGGGGGACATTTCTGGTGAGGATCTGGGCCAGGAGCTTGCAGTCGGCGGTGTAGGCGTGGCCGCTCCAGCCGTGACTTTGATGTCCCGGCACGAAGACGACTTTCTTGCGAGCCGCCGCGGGCCGGGCCTCACTTGCCGCACGCACGGGGACTGTAATGAACGAGAAGATGACGATCGACGACAGCAGCCATGTGAATTTGCCGTTCATGCCCAAGACCTCCCTTGAATAGATTTGTAGAAGAGGGTAGCAGTCGCGGGCCATCTTCGCAAGCTTCCAGATCTTCATCTTGATCCTGCATGGCAAATCGATAGGATGGTGTCGTCTCGCTACAAGACCATGAATCCAATGGGAAAAGGGTCGAATCGATGAGGACTGTATTGATGTGCACGTCGTTGCTGCTTTTCATTTCCGCAGGGGTTTTTGCGGGCGAACTGTCGCCGGGCGCTCCATTCGACGTCGCTCCGTTCGGATTCCGCACCGCCGACGCCAACGGCGCCGCCTGCGGCGTCCGCTGGGCTGAGCCCCGCAAGATTCGTCGGGTGGTGGTGGAATTCGAGCCGGGACAGATTCCTGCGGATTCCGCGGCTCTGCGGCTGCAATACTGGCATCGCGTCTGGAACGGCAAGGCCGATCCGCTGATCATGGAGCGAGGGGCCGGCGGCGTCGGCTGGGACGCGATGGACGACTGGACCAACGGCCGCTGGATCGCAGCCAAGAGCCGCGCCGAGCGGACCGCCCAGGGGTTCGAGTTCACGTTTGCGCCGACGTCTCGCGACGAGATCGCCGACCTGGAAGGGGAGGGGGTTTCCTATCGCAAGACCCTGGGGATTCGCGTGTGCGGCGATTCGGGCAAGCCTGTTCCGTCGCGGTTCCGCGTATATACGGACTCCGTTTGCAGGCCTCTGAGCGTGCGAATCCAGTTCGGACGCAATGAGACGGCCGGTGGGACAGAATCCGGCCGTCTGGAGGTTTTCAACGGGCAGGTCGTCGCGGTCCGCGCCGCCGAGGGCGAGGTCAGGGTCTCGCCCGACTTGGCGTGGACCCTGGCCAAGGCAGACGCCGCGAGTCTTTCCGCGGATCTGGTGATGGCCGTCGATCCGCTCGACGGGCGGTACGATCGGACGATCGTCACCGTTCGCTCCAGCGCTCGCCCGTTTTCCTTCGCAGCCGACGAAGTCGCCCGAGGCGACCGCATTCTCGTGGAGGATTTGAACGCCCTCGTGACGGGCGCCGCCGACTCCATTTCACTCGACGCCTATCGCGACGCTCTGCAGCGGGAATTCGGCGGCCAGACGGTGTACGATCGCGTCGCGGCCGGCGAGGAGCAAACGTTCTCGCGCGCCTGGAACGATATGCCGCTCAAACGTCCGTTGTATTTCGTGCACGGACTGCCCGGCAATCGCAACACGATGCGGCAGGCTCCCAACGGGGAGATCGAGGTCTCCGCGGTCGGCCGATGGTTCGATGTCCAACGGAGTTCGAACGACAGCGACCGCAAGCTCTGGGACGGCGAATGGCTGCGGATCTCGTGTGGATTCCCTCGCAACGAGTTTCGCGGCGGCCGCGAGCTACAGGAGGGATTTTTGCCCGTGTTGCGGACCTGGTGGCAGGAGGGGCCCCTATACTATGAACAGAAGACCGTTTTGACCGCTCCTCGACTGACGGAGGCCTCGTTGAACAGACCGACGATCCTCCTGATGCAGATTCGCGTCGTCAACACGTCCGACTCAGAAGCGGCCGACGCCCGCTTGCAGTTCCGCTCCAACGCCGGAGGCGACGAACGGCTCGTTCTCGACGGCGGCCGCGTCGTGGCCGTCTCGGACAAGGGCAAGCGGTTGCGATTCCTGGTGGACAAGAAAGGGCAGACGGACCTCAGCCAGGAGGAGGGAGGGGCGGCGACGTGGACCGTGAATCTCAAGCCCGGCCGGAGCAGGACGTTCCAGGTGACGATTCCTTCGATCACGCTGCTGACCGAGGAGGAGGTCCAGTTCGCCCGGCAATTCGACTTCGACGCCGAGGTCAAACGCGTCTGCGAGTACTGGCGGGGGATCACCGCCAAGGGCACGCAGATCACGACTCCCGAGCCGTGGATCAACGACTTCTACAAGTCCCACGTGCGGCACCTGCTGGTCAACTGCCAGAAGGAACTGGATACGGATTATCTTCATGCCCATGTGGGCACGGCCTATTACGGCGTCTACCCCAACGAGTCGATCATGATGATCAGCGACCTCGACCGGCGGGGTTATCACGACGAGGCCCGTCGCAATTACGACGCGTTCCTGCACTACCAGGGCAGCGTGTCCATGCCGGGCAATTTCCAGAGCGCCGAGGGGCAGTTCTACGGGGCCGGCGGACACGAGACCGGCGGCTACAACAAGAGCCACGGCTACGTCATGTGGGGCATGGCCCAGCACTGGCTGCTCACACGCGACCGCGAGTGGATGGCCAAGGCGGCCCCGGGCCTGGTGAAGGCCTGCGACTGGGTCACTCGCGAGCGGCAGGCGACGATGACCGCGAATCCCGACGGGAGCAAGCCCTTGGAGTACGGCTGGCTGCCCGCGGGCTCGTTGGAGGACGTCACGGACTACTGGAATTGGCTGGCGACCAATAGCGCCACGGTCTGGGGCTTCCGGGCGTTGGCCGACGCGCTGGCGGATTCCGGTCACGAGCAGGGGCTGCGTTTGCAGAAGGAGGCCCAGGCCTATTACGACGACTTCATGCGGGGCATCACGGAGTCGCGAATCCTCTGTCCGGTCGTGCGGCTGCGGGATGGGACGTATGTCCCGAAGATTCCCTCGCGCCTCTATGAACGCGGTCGGGCCCATGGTTGGCTCCGTGAGACGCTGGAAGGCCCGCTCTTTCTGCCTGCATACGGCCTGCTGGCTCCCGAAGCGCCGGAGACGGCATGGATCATGAAAGATTACGAGGACAATCTCTACATCTCCGACCGCTACGGTTACTCGATCCCGGCGTACGACGCGTTCTGGTTCTCACGCGGCGGGTTCTCCATGCAGGCGAATCTGCTCGACGGGCCGCTGCCGTACCTGTGGCGGGACGACGTCAAGCACTTCCTTCGGGCCTACTTCAATGGGTTCGCCTCGGCATTCTATCCCGAGATCCGCATGTGCAACGAGCACTCGCTGCCGGAGCTGGGCTACCCGGCGGGCGATCACTTCAAGACTTCCGACGAGGCCCAGTCCACCTACTGGCTGCGGCTGATGTTCGTCAACGAACGGGGCGGGGACCTGTACCTGGGCCAGGCGGTTCCGCGGTACTGGCTGGCCGCGGGCAACCGGATCGGCATCGAGCGGGCGGCCTCGGACTTCGGTCCGCTCTCCGTGCAGTACGAGTCGCACGCGGCCGAAGGCGCGGTGAAGGTCGTGCTCGACCCGCCGGTCCGCAACCGGCCTGGGGCCATCTACCTCCGCATTCGCCATCCGCAGGGCCGGCCGATGCAGAGCGTCGTCCTGAATGGCCAACCCTACGACAACTTCGACAGCCGGAAGGAGTGGATCATCCTGCCGGGCACGCTCGATGGCCGTCAGGAGATCGTGGCGAAGTACTGAGAACGAGTCGTCGCACGTGCCTGTGAAGAAAGACCGATGATGGATCGTTCGTAGTGTGCCCGCAAGGGCATATCTTTCTTCGCCGCGAGAGGAGAAGATAACGCCTTGCGGCGTCACTACAAACGGGCTCCGCAAGCCGTCAGGCCGATACGCTCACTTCGGCGGCTCGCGGAGGATGCCGGCAAAATCGCTGGCGGTCCAGCCGCCGGGTTGCACCAGATCGTCGACGGCCGACGACGGAAGCTGCGGGACCATGTCGCCGGCGTCCGCGGACTCGTTGGCGACCGACGCCTGGAGATATGTGGCGAGATTGGCCTTGCGATTTTTCAAGCCCAACTTGCGGCGGACGTTCTCCCGGTGTCGTCGGACCGTGG
>CALMMH010000490.1 GCA_937868145.1 uncultured Phycisphaerales bacterium | reverse complement strand
CATCGATGGCTATTTGACGACGGGCTCAGGCCACATCGATTCGGTACTAGATCACATCTACACCGAGGCGAACTCATGCGGCCGGATCCTGATCGGAGGCGCGGCTGGGACGGTCGTGACGCCAGGGGTGAACGGCGACGTGTCCATGTCTCCGAGCCAGGGGCCGCGCGAAGATTTCGAATACATCGAAGCCTCTCAGCCAGGGATTGACGCAACGTACAATTACGCGGATCAGCGTGGACGTCGACTGATCAATATGGGCGGGGTCACCTTCGGCAACTACAACCTGAACGTTAGCTCGTCAGGGATGCCGACCGTAACGGACTTTGGTGGATACAAGAAGCGCCTCATCAAGGACCGTGGGACGGAGTTTACCTACGCATTCATCGCAACGGACACGCGCACGGTGCACGCCTGCGTTGTGAACGTGCTGGCGGTGGATATGACGCCCGAGCAGAAGGCAGCAATGCGGCCTGGTGCTTTGGTCTATAGCGACATCGGCGAGCTATGGGTCTCCCAGCCCTACGCGTTCAGCTACAATGCAGGCGCGCAGCGGTTCGAATTTAGCGTCGCATTCGTGAATTTGGACGATGCCGCGCAAGCGGTCACGATTTTGCCCTATGTCGAAGGAGGCTGAGCATGTCCGGTAGCAAATACTGGGGACGAGTCTCCAACGTTCTTGGCCTCTATACGAGGTCTCAGCTAGATGGCGATAACGCCTTCTTCTCCAAGAACTCGCGACAGACCAAGAATTTCGCATCCAACGCGGATCTCACGCTCAATACCTCGACCGAATGCAATGCCTTCTTGGTGATCATAACGGACACCGGAGTGGTCCTTCTTGTGCCGCGGAATGTCATCCTGCCGACGAGCGATGGCTACACGGCTCGTGTGGTGAATCTAACACTTCAAACGCTCACGTTTAAGACGGCGGCCGGGACTGGTGTGGCAGTGGCAACTTTGCAGAGCGCACTGGTGTCGTGTGACGGGACGAATATCCTATGAAGTTTTCTTTCGGGTTCGACTTCGACGGCGTTGGCAGCCCGGCCGTGTTCACGCCGGCAGCAAACCCGAATCTCGTCCTGTGGCTAAAGGCCAATACCATTGGCGTGGCGGACGGTGCGGCCGTCACCGCGTGGGCGGACCAAAGCGGCGCGGGGCACAACCTCGTGCAGTCCACCGGCACATCGCAGCCGGCGTACAGGACCACAGGCGGCCCACTGTCCAAGCCGTGCGTGGATTTCGATGGTTCCTCCGACTTTCTGGATTTCAGCGCGGCATGGAATCAGGTCGTGCCGTTCACCGTCTACGTGGTGGCGAAGACGGAAGCGACGGGGACGAAGGTCTTTATGGACCGCAACGGGGCGGGCACTGCACCTGCGATTTACTTCGCATTGGGCGGCACGAATGCGGCGCTCTACTGGAATGGGACTACGATCGTCAATAATGTGGCGTCGCCGAATGCGTGGCATATCTTCCGATTCCGGCTGACGTCGAGCACCGGCGGTCTTCGCCTCAACAATGGGGCGGAGTCCACCGGGTCACACTCGCAATCTGCGCTCGCGCAGTGGTCGCGAATGTTCGCGTTCTCGGCGGCACTTCAGCAGTACGACGGCCAGATCGCGGAGGTGATCCTGGTGCACGAAAGTATCAGCGCCCCGAATGACGCGCTGATTATGGCGTACCTCAACCGCGAGCACGGGCTGTAGGAGGACAGGCGATGCCCGATGAGCGCGCGGCGGTCCTCGCCGAAATCCAGGCACAAGGCGAGATAGTCGCGACTGCTCATCGCTCGCTCAGCACGCAGATCGTTGGCGTGCGGGTAGACGTGCGCGCGCACTCCAAACGGCTCGACGCGCTCGAAACGGGTCTTGACGCTCTATCGAAAGAGCATGATGAGACTCGCGAAATGGCCGAGCAGTCAAAAGAGGCGCTCGACCACCTGAAAGGCGAAAACCTGGCGATGTACTCCAGACTGACGACCAAGCTAGGCGGGCTCGAAAAGCTCAATGTAGCGCAGAGCGAGCAACTCGCGGTGATTCAAGCAGCGACGTCCAAGCCAACGTGGGTGGTAAAGACGAACGTGGGGATCGCGATCGCGGCGATCGCGTTCATGGCGGTCGCTTACGCGACGCACGCCACAGATTTTCTGATTCTCGCCATTCCTGGCGCCGTGGTAGTTCTTATGTATGCTCTCTCCGGCGCTGTAAAACCTCCGCCGAAAAGCGGAAAGTAGGGGATCAATGTTCGAAAAGTTCCAAGCCGCAAAAGCGGCGCTCGACGCGGCGGATCCGCGTCTGTTTTGGCTTTTGCTGGCCGTGTTCGCGTGGGCGATCGTGGGCGGCGTTCGTCGACTTCGACCGCAGTGGTTCGAGGCACTCGCCGACAAGTGGCCCGCGATGCAGGCTGGGCCCGCGATTGCCATCGGCGCGCTCGTCGGAGCGGCGGCGAATTCGGAGAGTGCGTCGAAGGCATTCCTCGGCGCCTTCTTCGGTGGCGGCGGGTCCGGGATCTTGTCGATCGGAATGCACCACGTAGCGAAGCGCGTCGGGATGCCGTCGAAGCCGAGCGGCTCCGGCTCGGACGATGACACGCTGATCGAAGACACCCCGAAACCTCCGACGATGAACCGGGTCGTCATCCGGCCGGCGTGGAAGCGCGAGGAGCCGCATTGGGCCCGCGATCCAAACTTCTCGGTTCTCGCCATGTCGGTGGCGTTCCTTGGGGTGATCGCGATCGGCTTCTTGCTCGGTGGGTGCTCGCCGAAGAAACCGGCGGCTGGCGTCGAGCCTCCGGCGCGCGCGTTCGTTCGGGCTGGCGTTCTCGCGGTGGCGAAGGGTGTCGCCGTGGGCGATGCGCTCTGCGCGGACACGGCGCTACAAATCGCGGGGGACGGGTCGAACATGCAGCGCAAGGCGCGGGGTCTCGAGTTGGCTACCAAGTGCAGCGCGGCGCACATGCAGGCTTACGACGGACTGACGGCGGCGGAGAATTTGCTCGACGCGTGGAACGACGCGGCCGGCGGCAAGATCGGGTGTGCGGCGCGGTCCGCCTTCGATGGGCTCTACATGCTGCAGGCGACGCTCCAAGAATGGGTGGGCAAGGTTCCCCCAGAAGTGGACGACGCAATCCAGAATACGCGAGCACTCGTCGCGTTTGCCCCGGCGGTGTGCAAATGAAATCCAGCGTCGTCGAAGCGATGGCGTCGGTCGCGTCTCACATCCCGGATCTGGCGAAGCATGTCGGCGAGCTCGCGGACGGCAACCTAGCGGCGATCGTCCCTGCCTCCGCTGAGGTGTTCGACATCATCGCGAAGCTCTCGCCGCAGTTCGGCGAACTTTGGGACGCGCTCAGGGGCGGAAGCGAAGAGGCGCAACTTCGAGTGAAGGACATTCTTCGCACGCGCGAAGGGCTGAGCGGCCAGGCGGCGGCAAAGATCCTAGCGATGGGCGAGCCAGCGCCGGAAGGCGCGTCACTGGAGCCCGAGCCTCCTGTCGAGCCGGCTACGTGAAACCCTGGAAGCCCGAGCGCATCGTTGTCCGCGCCGGACTTCTTCTTCTGATCTTCCTTGCCTTTGCCGCGGCGCAGTCGCTTTGCGAGTGGATAAAGGCGTGGGCTCCTTACCCGTGAGGTGAGCCAATGGAAGAGGACGAACGGCCTACGTGCGTGGAGTGCCCATCGTGCGGCAACACGGCGCGCGATCCTGCGTGCGTCCCATGCCGCGGGACCGGCGTCGTCACGCTCGAAGAACGGCGCGTTTGGATGGCGGCGCACGGTCCGCCGATCATCGTCGCATGTCCGAAGTGCGTCGCCACGCCAGGCAGCACGACGCAGCATGTAGTCGGAGGCAGGTATCGTTCGGTGCAGTGCACGCTGTGTTATGGGGGCGCGAAGGTCCGATCGAACATCGCCGGAGCGTTCGAGCGGGAAAGGGAGCGGGGACGATGACGACGATCTACCTCGGAGCGATGAGCGGGGATGAATTCGAAGCCTATCGGCGCGACCTGCGATTGTCGGGTGCGCTCAAAACGACATTCGAGCGGATCGACCATGAACGCGCGGAGCTCTCGAAACTCATCGCGCATCGCTTGAAAGCGAAGCGATAGGGCCTGGGCCCGCCGGAGTCGCGCAAGTGAGGTTTGCGCCGGTCGTCACCAACGTCACAACCGCCACACTACGCCAAGTTGTGGCGTTTTTGTGCACTGACCTCAACGCCTATTCGGTCGATCTCCTCGTCGCGCACTCAGCTTTGGAAACGGGCTGGTGGACGGAGTGTTTCAATTGGAATCTTGGCAATGAGAAAGCGGTAGGCGCGCAAGATCATTGCTTTCGAACGTGCGGCGAGGAGCTGTCGCCGCACTCCGCGGAGCTCTACGAGCAGGCGGAACCGGGGCTCGTGCGCATCGTGGGCCCTTCGAAGAGGCCGGGGCTCGTATCGGTGGAGTTCTATCCGGACCACACGGTAGCGTGCTTTCGCTCGTTCCCGTCTCTGGCGGCAGG
>CALMMH010000489.1 GCA_937868145.1 uncultured Phycisphaerales bacterium | reverse complement strand
GACAATTCGCCGAATTCCGGGCAGGATCTTCATCGGAATTGTCGATTGATGAAGGGGGGGGGCTTGTCACTTGGCAAGCGGGGGAGCGAGGTTTACAATCATCGGCTATGGCACAGAAAGACTATCCCAAGACCCAGGCGATTCGGTGTCTGCTCGAGCATGGAATCGAGTTCGAGCCTTTCACGTACAAGTACGAGGAGCGGGGCGGCACTCGCGTTTCCTCGCGGGAACTGGGCGTGGAGGAGCACACCGTCGTCAAGACTCTCGTCATGGAGACCGACGCCGGCGACCCGCTGATCGTCCTGATGCACGGCGACAAGGAGGTTTCGACCAAGCAGTTGGCGAGGATCCTGGGCGTCAAGTCCGTCAGTCCGTGCGATCCGAAGGCGGCCAACCGCCACAGCGGCTATTTGGTCGGCGGGACGAGCCCCTTCGGCGTCAAGCGGGCCATGCCGGTCTACTGCGAGGCGAGCATTCTCGAACTGGACAAAATCTACATCAACGGCGGCACCCGCGGATTCCTCATCCGCATCGATCCGCGGGACTTGTCCAAAGCCCTGAACGTCACGGCGGTGAACGTTGCGGTCGACGGATGAACGGGCGAAACCCGCATACCTGGAGACCCCAGCCTCAAGCCATCCCTGAACCGAGCGAAAGTCCGGGGTCCCGACGTTTTCTGTCCTATCATCGCTGCCGCTGGGAGCCGCGGCATCAGGATTCCACGTGCACATCGACGGTCAGCAACTCCAGATCGAAGGTCAAGTCCTCGCCGGCCAGCGGGTGGTTGGCGTCGAGCGTGAGGGTCTCCTCGGAGACGTCCGCCACCGAGACCAGGAGCGGCTCGTCATTGGGCTGATCGATCCACAACTGCTGGCCGATCTCCACATCCATGCCGACCGGCAGGCTGCCTTTGGGGATCTCCTGGACCAGATCCTCCCGTCGGGGGCCGAAGGCCTCGTCGGAGGAGATATAGACGGTCTTGGTGTCGCCGGAGTCCATTCCTTCGACCGCGTTCTCGATCTGGGGGAGCACCTCGCTGTTGCCCAGAGTGAACTCCAGCGGCTCGTTCGCGGCGCTGGTTGCGAAGACGGTTCCATCGTCCAGTCTGCCTGTAAAATGCACGCGTACATGGTCGCCAGACCTTGCCTGTGCCATGAGAGGTCCTTTCTTCTGTCGAATTCGTTGCACTGACGATCGATTCAATCACTCGCGGCGTTTGCGGGATCACGCCGCATCCCGCCAGCCTCACACAGCCATACGCTCTTTTGCGTGAAGACCGGGAGCGGGAAAACCCGGCAAAACCACCGCGGGAATCCCTTCGCTGAGCGACGAATTCGAACCCTACAGGCGAATCGATCTGAAGTCCGCAGACTTTTGAGGGGAGGCCGTGAAGAAACTCGGGATTTTATGGGCGCAAAAGAAAACCCTCCGTCGAACCAGAGGGTTATGGACAGTCACTGGATGCTGTGAGCAGAGCGAAACGCCGTGCTATTTCTGGGGAGCCTTCTTGTGAGTGGACTCTTCAGTCTTGTCCGTGGGCTCGCTGACGCCACCGGTCTGAACCTCGCCATCAACAACGCCCTGGGCTTTCTCCCGCTGAATGGCGTCGTAGATCTCTCGGCGATGGACGGGGATGTGCTTGGGCGCCGTGATGCCCAGCCGCACCTTGTCACCGCGCACATCGACGATGGTGATCTCGACTTCGTCGCCGATCATGATGGACTCGTCTTTTTGTCTGCTCAGAACCAACATCGTTAACTCCTTTTATCGGCTGGTTTTACAGTGCTCCCTACGATACGGGCAAATCACCTGTTCATTAGCCGATTTTTTCACATTCCCTATGTTCGGCGGCCCAACGTGCGTTCCTTCACGCGATGGATCGCGTGGGAGCCCTCACGTCCCTGGCCCCGCATCTGTGCCCTGAAGGCTTTCAAGACATCCTTATTTCGGCCAACGGGGGGAGGAGAAGCAGACAATTTTGGTTTTCTTTTTGTGGGGGAGGTCGGCTATGGGACGTTCGGAGCGTAACTCTTTGTTAATCAGCTGGTTACGTTCGATTCGCAGGGTCAAAAAAGCATTTCAGGGGCAGGCAGGTCAGCCGATTTCGTGCTTTCGCCAATAGTCATATCGGACCGCCATCCAGAAACCGAGGACGGAGCCGATCGCCGCAAGGGCCACCAGTTGCACCGGGACAATCGCGAAAACACTGTGCGGAAAGAAGGGAGCCGGGTATGTCTCGGCGAATTGCCGGAGGGTCGGAGCTCGGTAATAGACCGCTTGCGCGAAGGCGGTTACCAAAACGGAAGCCACCGTGGGCCACACGTAGCTCATGTTGAGGAACTTCTTGACGACGAACGCGGCGACGGCAAACGCGCCTGTCACCGCAAAGAGGATCTGCCCGACGGCCGGCTGCGCCGCCACGTTGCGGGACGTCGCCAGGTTCTGTGCGAAGACGCCGACGAAGAACTGGGAG
>CALMMH010000488.1 GCA_937868145.1 uncultured Phycisphaerales bacterium | reverse complement strand
GAGCCCCTCGCCGTGCTGCAGGCGATCCTGCGCAAACTGGATGATCAGGATGGCGTTTTTCGTGGACAATCCGAGGGTCGTGAGGAAGCCGATCTGGAAATACACGTCGTTGGACATGCCGCGGGACCACGCCGCCAGCGTGGCGCCGAAGACCCCGAGCGGCAGCATGAGCATGTTGACGAACGGGATGGTCCAGCTCTCGTACAGGGCAGCCACGCACAGGAAGATGATCAGGATCGAGAAGGCGTAGAGCGGGACCGTCTGAGTCCCGGCCTGCCGCTCCTGGTAGGAAAGCCCCGTCCAGTCGAAGCCCAAACCCTGCGGCAGCTTCTTGACGAATCCTTCCATCGCCGCCATGGCTTGGCCCGAACTGCGTCCCGGCGCCGACTCGCCCAGGATGTTGATCGATGGAAAGCCGTTGAACCGCTCCAGTTTCGGAGAGCCCATGGCCCAGTGGCCCGACGCGAAAGACGGGAACGGAACCATTTTGCCCGCGTTGTTCCGCACGTACAGTCGCTCCAGGTCATTGGGCAGCATACGGTACGGAGCGTCGGCCTGCGCGTAGACCCTCTTGACGCGTCCGCCTTGAATGAAGTCGTTGACGTAGGCGCTGCCGAAGGCCGCCGAGATCGCGTTGTGAACCGAGGTGATGGGCAGCCCCAGAACGCCGACTCGATCCCAGTCCACGTCGACGCGATACTGCGGCACATCCTCCAGGCCGTTGGGACGGACTTTGGCCAAGGCCGGGTTTTCTCTCGCCATGCCGAGAAGCTGGTTGCGGGCCGCCATCAGCCCGGCGTGTCCGACCCCGCCGCGGTCGAGCAATTGGAAATCAAAACCCTTGGCTTGGCCCAATTCGACGACCGCCGGCGGCGCGAACGCGAACACCTGGGCGTTGCGAATCTGGGAGAACACCCCCATGGCCCGCCCGGCGACGGCGTCCACCTTCAGATCCGGCCGGTGGCGGAGTTCCCAGGCTCGCAGCTTGATGAACGCCAGGCCCGCGTTCTGCCCGCGTCCGGAGAAATTGATGCCGGAAACCGTCATGCACGATTCCACCGCCTCCTTCTCACTCTGAAGGAAGTAGGTTCGAACCTGGTCCATGATCTTGTCGGTCTGTTCCAGGGTCGAGTTCGGCGGAAGCAGGGCCTGGACCATGAGAATGCCCTGATCCTCATCCGGGAGATAGGCGGTGGGCATCTGCATGAACAGATAGCCCATGGCCGCGACGATCAACAGAAACGCGAAGAGGTATCGGATTTTCCGGCCGAACGACCGGCCGACCAGGTTGACATACCGCTCCCGAATCCAGAAGAATACCGCGTCGAACGCCCGAAAGAACGGACGCAGCAACCAGAAACCGCCCTCCGCCGGTGCATGTCCTTTGGCTACAGGCTTCAGGAGCGACGCGCACAGCACCGGCGTCAGAATCAACGCCACCAACACCGAAAGAAGCATCGAGGCGATGATCGTCACCGAGAATTGCCGATAGATGACGCCCGTGGAACCGCTGAAGAAGGCCATCGGGCCGAACACCGCCGAGAGAACAAGCCCGATGCCGATCAGGGCGCTGGTGATCTGCCCCATGGATTTCCGCGTGGCTTCCCGCGGAGGCAACCCCTCCTCGCTCATGATTCGTTCGACGTTCTCGACCACGACGATGGCGTCGTCGACCAGCAGGCCGATGGCCAACACCATGGCGAACATCGTCAGCATGTTGATGGAGAACCCGAACAACCCGAGCACGGCGAAGGTGCCCAGAATCACGATCGGCACCGCGATCGTCGGAATCAGGGTCGCTCGCATGTTCCCCATGAACACGTACATGACCAGGAACACCAGCGCGATGGCCTCCAGCAGGGTCTTGACCACCTCTTCGATGGCCACCCGGACGAACGGCGTGGTGTCATAGGGATACACCACCCTCATGCCGGGCGGGAAGAACTCGCTCATCTCCTTCAGCTTGGCCCGGATGGCGTCGGCCGTATCGAGAGCGTTGGCGCCGGCCGCCTGTCGGATGGCGAGCATGGCGGAGGGCTTGCCGTTGTAGGAGGCCTGGATGTCGTAGGATTCGGTCCCGAGCTCCGTCCGTCCCACGTCGCGGATGCGGACAATGGATCCGTCGACATCGGTGCGCAGCGGAATGGATGCGAACTCCTCGGGCGTCTTGAGCAGGCTCTGGACGATGATGGCGGAGTTCAGACGCTGGCCCGGCATCGCCGGCGCCGCGCCGAACTGGCCTGCGGACACTTCCACGTTGTACGTGTCCAACGCCGCGATGACGTCGCCCATCGTCATCTGGTACTCGGTCAGTTTGTCGGGATTCAGCCAGATCCGCATGGCGTACTGGCTGCCGAAGACCTCGACCTCCCCGACGCCCGGCACTCGGGACAACACCTTTTCCAGCGTGGACTGGGCGTAATCTCGCAGGTCGGCCCCGTCGAGACTGCCGTCCTCGGAGATCAGGCCGACCATCAGCAGGTAGTTGCGGGTGGACTTGGACACCTTGATGCCGGTCCGCTGCACCACCTCCGGCAGGCTGGCCATCGCCAGTTGGAGTTTGTTCTGCACCTGGGCCCAGGCCAGGTCCGGATCGGTCCCGGGGGCGAAGGTCAACTCCACCCGGCAGGAACCCGAGGAATCGCTGCTGGCCGACAGGTAGAGCATCTTGTCGAACCCGGTCATCTTCTGTTCGATGATCTGGGTGACGCTGTTCTCCACCGTCTCGGCCGACGCTCCGGGATAGAACGCAGTGATGGAGATCGACGGCGGCGCGATGGGCGGATACTGAGAAATGGGCAACCCATAGATCGCCAGGCCGCCCAAGACCATGATGATGATGGCGACGACCCAGGCAAAGACCGGGCGATCCAGGAAGAAATTGGACAACATGAAAGAACCTCCGTTACTTCGAGACGCCGGCCGCGGGTTTGACGCCGCCGTTGGGGTTGGATTCCAGAGCGACTACCTTCACCGTGGCGCCCGGCCGAATCTTCTGCATCCCCTCGGCAATCAGGCGATCCCCGACGGACAGCCCCGAGGTGACCAGCCATTTGTCGCCGATGGCGCGGTCCACCGCGAGAATCCGGGGTTCGACCTTGTCCTCCGCGCCGACGACCAGGGCAACGGGATTGCCCTTGACGTCGCGCGACACGGCCTGCTGAGGCGCCAGAATCGCATGCTCCTGAACGCCTTCGGTCACCACGGCTCGCACGAACATCCCCGGCAACAGAACGCCCTGCGGATTCGGGAAGACCACCCGCAGAATGACGGATCCCGTCCCGGGGTCCACCGTCACGTCGCGGAATTGGAGCGTTCCTTCGGCGCCGTACTCGCTGCCGTCTTCCAGGAAGAGCTTGACCTTCTGCTGGTTGTCGCCGTCGCCCTTGAGACGGCCGTCGGCCAGGCGCTTCTGCAAGCGCAGCATCTCTGTCGTCGATTGGGGCACGTCCACGTAGATGGGATCCAGCTGTTGGATCGTGGACAGGGCCGCCGGTTGGTACGCAGCCACGAGAGCGCCGTCCGTCACCTCCGATCGACCGATGCGTCCCGCGATCGGGGCCGCGACCTTGGCGTACCCCAGATTGATGCGGGCGGTCTGGGCCGTGGCGGTCCAGTACTGGACGTCGGCCTCGGCCTGGTTCAACGCGCTGGCGGCGTCGTCATAATCCTGCTGGCTGACGGCTTTGTCGGTCAACAGATCCTGGTATCGCTCGACGCGGGACCGGATCGACGGCAGACTGGCCTGGGAACGGACCATCGCCGCCTCCGCGGTCTTGAGAGCCGCCTCGAACGGGGCCGGATCGATCTGGTAGAGCACCTGGCCCGCCTGGACGTCGGAGCCCTCCGTGAACAGCCGCTTCTGAATCAGGCCGTTGACCTGCGGACGAATCTCCGCCACGCGGTAAGGAGATGTCCGGCCCGGCAGCTCGGTCGTCAACACGACTCGCTCGGCCTGAACCGTCACCACCGCCACCTCGGGCGTCGCCGGCGGGGGCGCCGCCTGTTGCTTGCGGGGACACCCGCCCACCAACAGACCACTCATGACCACGGGGACAAGGACCCCCCTGAACGCACACCTTGCGTGAGACAGCATCAGGAACCTCCAATCATTCGGCCGATCCGCACGGCACATCATTATTCGAACGCGTAATTGAACTGTGGTTTTGAAAATAAATCAAGCATAATTCAACTCCGTGGTTGAAAAATGCAGCGAGTCCCCCTATACTCACACGGAGCGTCCGACGAAGGAGAACATGGCGAATGTGAAAGACAATGCAGCTTCGCAGGAAACCCGGCGCAGGCTCATCAACGCCGCGGGAGAGGTCTTTGCGGAGCGCGGATTCCATGCCGCCACGCTCCAGGAGATCACGGATCGCGCGGGCGTCAACAAGGCCGCCGTCAATTATCATTTCCGAGACAAGCGGGAATTGTACGCCGCGGTGGTCCGTCACTGCCTGAGCTTCAGCAGGACCGATTCCGCCCTTGACGTCATGACCGGCCGGCCTGAGGATCGTCTGCGAGCCCTGGTCGCCAACGTGGTCCGGGACATTCTCGACCCCTGCATGCCGCCGTGGCGTGCGGCGATCATCGATCACGAGCTGGCCCAGCCGACGGCCGCCCTCGAGGCGGTGCTGGATGAGTTGATCGCGCCGCGGAGTCGTCTTCAGCGAGACATCGTTCGAAAGCTGCTCGGTCCCGAAGCGTCCGAGGAGAAGGTGGCCCGGGCGACGGTAAGCATCTTCGCCCAGTGCATGATCTACCTGCACGACAGCCGCATCCGGGCGAGGCTGCATCCGTCGCTGGCCGACGACAACGAGCCCGAGGAAATCGCGGATCACATTTCCGAGTTCTCCCTGGCCGCCCTGCGATCCACGCGTCGACGGAGCGGTTCACCGAGACGAAAACGACGGAGTCGCTGATCCAGCCCCGGCCGGATCAAGGTTTGCTCTTGTGCGGGGGCCTTTTC
>CALMMH010000487.1 GCA_937868145.1 uncultured Phycisphaerales bacterium | reverse complement strand
GTTTGGGGACAGGGTCCCCAAGGGCCACGGAAGTATGCGAAAGCCGGATGAGCCGCAAAAAAGATGGGAAACGGTCCCGGCCTGCAGGATCAAAACTCGGCGTGGTCCAGAGTCCCGTCGCCATCGGCGTCGAAGTTGTCGTCGGCGCAGAACTGCCCTGTGACCGGGTCGAATCGCCAGCCATGGGTGTTGGCCCCGGCGGCTACGTCTCCGATCCGTACGGTGTCCCGGTTGTTGAACGGATTGACGGGCATTCGCAGGAAGTAGGGTCCGAATGCGGTGCCGGAGTTGCCGGCCTTGTCGGTTTTTGTGGTCAGTCGGCGGACGAAATCGTCGCCGGTCTCTCCGACGGCCGCCGGCAGTTGCTCCTGATGGTGGTACCGGTACAGTTCGATCTGCTTTCGGATTGCCGCCAGGTCCGAACTCAGCGCCGAAGTCTTGGCCTCGCATGTGTTGGAACCGAACTCGGGGATCACGATGGCCGCCAGGATCCCCAGTATCGCGACGATAATCATCAGCTCCACCAGCGTGAAACCGCGTCGTGCAGACATACCCTTCCTCACATCAGGCACATTCATACCACGTCGAAGGACAAACCGGCCTTCCAGGACAAGCATAGCAAACGCGCGCTCCGAATCCAAAAAAAGAGGTACGGAGATATCCTCTTTCGCGTCTGGTTTTCGGACGTTGGCCGGCGTGTCGGAGGGCGGTCCGGCCGAAATCGCGGTCGCAGGGAACCGGGGAGGTCGGACGCTGCCGGGGACCCCGGCGGCTCACCAAGTCAAGACTTCGCTTTGACGGACGCGCCGCCGGTCACTTGCCGCCTTCGGTCGGGCTTTCCCCGGGAAGAGGCGAATTCAGGAGGATCCGAACCTCTGGACGGCGAAGCGCTCGATCCAGATCCTTCAATTGGCTTTCGATCTCCGCCAGCGTGGCGGCGTAGTAGTGTTCGGTATGGAAGAAGAACATCGCCGTGTCGGCGTCCACCACGTGGATCTGGCCTTTCTTGAGTTCCGGCATCAGCAGGACCTTGCCCACGCTGAAGTTCCGCAGGCACATCTCTCCCATGCCGCCATTGAGGGCTGCGACCTTCTTGATCACCAGGGCGCGGCGCAGGCGGACGATGTCCGAATCATTCTGGAGGAGGATCGTGTGACGTCGTTGTCCGTCCGGCAGGGGCTGATTCAATTCCCAGAGCGTCTTGCCCCAAGCTTCGCGGTTCGGGCAGTCGACCAGCCGGATCTCCGGAATCGGCTCGGTTCCCAGGCGGCCTTCCGCCAGCGAGGCGCGGTCGAAACGATACGTGATCGCCAAAGCCTGATCGCCGAAGTCCATCACTCCCTCTTCCGTTTTGTCCGCCAGCAGATTCTGGAGGAACTTGACCGTGTAGCCGCCGACCTGTTGGCCGTCGAAGTAGATGATCCTCGGCGTTTCGATGCTGCGTGCGGTGTCCAGACGCTTGATGACCTCGTAAATCATCCGCGTGACGAGGATCGGCTCGCCCGGGATGTTGTCGCGGACGAAGGAGTGGAAGGGTTCGGCCGACGCGAGGCGGAAATTCTTCTCGGCCGCCTGGCGGGCCAGGTCCCGATAGGTCGCGATTCGCCGGTTCTCGAGCAGGAACGACAGGTCGAACACGTCCTCGCTGCGAATCCGATAGGAGTCGCGGAACAGATAGTTTCCGAAGCTGTCGAAATAGTCTTCATCTTTCGGAATCGCCCGCAGGATTCCTCGCCTTTCCGGCAGGACGTGGGGCGTCAGAACGATGATGACCTCGCGTTTGAGGCGATCGGTCGTTTGTGCCCTGAACAACCAGCCGATCAGCGGCAGGTCCCCCAGGAACGGGATCTTTTCGACGGTCTGCGTCTGCTCGCGGGACACCAGGCCGCCGATGATCAAGGGCGTGTTGTTGGGGATTCGCCCGTAGGTTTGTACCCGCCGGGTGGACACGGTCGGCGCCGACGCCAGGATGGTGCCGTCGGCCGCTTTCATCTCGAGGTCTTCGCCCGGGACCTTGGCCGAGACGATGGTGTCGATGAGCATGCTGATCTCGGCGCCGGATTCGGTGATCCGCGGCCGGATGTTCAGCAGGATTCCGGTCGGCAGGTAGTCGAACTGGAAGCTGACCTTCGTCGAATCGTTGCCCAGCCCCTCCAGACTGCTGGCGATCGGGATGTCCTGACCGACGCGGATGGTCGATTGCCGATTGTCGAGCGTCAGGACGCTGGGACGCGAGAGGATTTCCGCCTTGCGGGTGCGGATCAGGGCGCGGATCGTCGCCTCCCAGTTCCATTGGAATTCGCTTCCCTCGAAGATTTCGTTGAGCATCGAGGTGTCGGGCGTGCCGAGTCTCAGGGTTTCGTCCGCCG
>CALMMH010000486.1 GCA_937868145.1 uncultured Phycisphaerales bacterium | reverse complement strand
GACCGCGATCAAGGAGGCGTTCGCCCAGCCGGGCCGGATCAATACCGACAAGGTCATGGCGCAGCAGGCTCGCCGGGTGCTCGACCGCATTGTGGGCTACGAGATCAGCCCGCTCCTGTGGAAGAAGGTAACGCGAGGACTGTCCGCCGGACGCGTGCAGTCCGTGGCCGTCAAGATCATCGTCGAGCGGGAACGGGAGATCCGCGCGTTCAAGCCGGAAGAGTACTGGCTGATCCCCGCCGTTTTCACGACCGACTTGGACAGCCAGTACCAGCAGGACTGGCTCACATTCATCACGCCCAAGACCGCCGACGGCAAGGGCCCCACGATCGAGCAGCAAAGCGAGTGGCTGGCCGAGCACAAGGCGTTCAAGGCCGAGCTGAACAAGATCGGCGACGCCAAGTTCAACGCCGTCAACGAGCAGGAAGCCCAGAAGGTCTTCCAGGAACTGGCCGGCGCCAAGTTCACCATCGCGGACATCGAGATGAAGGAGTCTTCGTCGAGGGCGTCTCCGCCGTTCATCACCTCGACGCTGCAGCAGGCAGCCGCCAACCGCCTGAGTTTCACCGCCAAGCGGACGATGGCGGTCGCCCAGCAGCTCTATGAAGGCATCGACCTGGGCTCGATGGGCTCGCTCGGTTTGATCACGTACATGCGTACCGACAGCACGTTCATCTCGTCCGAGGCCCTCAACGAGGTCCGCGGCTACATCCAGAATCATTTCGGGCCCAACTACGTGCCCGAGAAACCGAACTTCTACGCAGACAAAAAATCGGCCCAGGCGGCCCACGAGGCGATCCGCCCCACCGACGTCGATCTGACGCCGCAGGAGATCCGCCAACACCTCAGCGACGAGCAGTTCAAGCTCTACGACCTGGTCTGGCGCCGCTTCGTCGCCTGCCAGATGGAGGCCGCCCGCTGGAATGTAACGACCCTGAGCATCACCACGCCGACCAGTGTGGGCGTCGCCACGTACAAGGCCGGCGGCCGCAGCCTGGTCTTCGACGGGTACAGCAGAGTCTGGCAGACCTCCTCCACCGAGCAGCAGCTTCCGGCGACGCAGGTGGGCCAGGCTGTCGCCACCGTGGACATCCGGCCGGAACAACATTTCACCAAGCCGCCGGCCCGGTACACGGAAGCATCGCTGGTCAAGGCCTTGGAAAAGGAAGGCATCGGCCGGCCGAGCACGTACGCCCCGATCATCAGCACGATCCAGGATCGCGGCTACGTCGAGCAGAAGGACCGCAAATTCTTCGCCAGCGACCTGGGCGAAGTCGTCACGGACAAACTCAACGAGTTCTTCCCCCAGATCATGGACATCGCCTTCACCCGGCAGATGGAAGAGCAGCTCGACCGGATCGAGGAGCAACACCTCGACTGGGTCCTGGTTCTGAAGGAATTCTACGGCCCGTTCAAGGCGAATCTGGTCACGGCCACCGCGGAGATGAAACACGCCAAGGCCGAGGCCACGCCCAGCGAGTACACGTGCCCGGACTGCAAGCGCCAGCTCTTTTACAAGTTTGGGAAAAATGGCAAGTTCCTGAGCTGTTCGGGGTATCCGGAGTGCAAGTTTGCCTCTCCCTGCGACAAAGAAGGCAAGATGATGCAGGACGAGATCAGCGAGCACAAGTGCCCCAAGTGCGGCAAGCCCATGGTTCGCAAGAACGGGCGCTTCGGGACGTTCCTGGGGTGCAGCGATTACCCCGAGTGCAAGACGACCCTCCGCCTGGACAAGCAGGGCAATCCGTTGCCGCCCAAGCCGCCCGCCGAATCGA
>CALMMH010000485.1 GCA_937868145.1 uncultured Phycisphaerales bacterium | reverse complement strand
CGGATCGAGCCCAGGCAGGTGGAGCGGCTCCGCGAGATGGGTCAGTGGCTCAAGCAGTACGGCCAGAGCATCTACGGCACTCGCGGCGGGCCCTTCAAGACCACCGCCCGGCTGGCCAGCACCTATAGCGGCAACGTCGTGTACGTGCACCTCCTCGAATGGTCCGGCGATACGATCACTCTGCCCGCTCTGCCGAAAAAGGTGACGGCTTCCTCCCTGCTGACCGGCGGGACCGTAACCGTGCGGCAGACGCAGGACGCCATCGAAATCACGGTGCCGCCGCAGAGCCGTCAGGAAATCGACACAATCGTGAAGTTGACGCTGGACGGTCCGGCCGCCGACATCGAACCGCTGGCGATGCCTTCGGCCTCGCTGGCCACAGGCAAGAAGGCAACGGCTTCGAACGTGTACCAGAACAGCTCGGAGCACAGAGCCGGAAAAGTTCTCGACGACGATCCGGGCACCCGCTGGGCGACCGATTCCGGCGTCAAGCAGGCGTGGCTGGAAGTGGACCTCGGCAAGCCCACCACGTTCGCCAGAGTCGCGATCAACGAGGCCTACGACCGCGTCCGGAAATTCGAGCTCCAGTACAAAGACGGCGAAACCTGGAAGACGTTCTTCTCGGGCACGCGGATCGGCGAGGAGTACTCGCAGGCCTTCGACCCGGTCACCGCTCAAGTCGTCCGTCTGAACATCCTCGAAGCCACCGACGGCCCGACGATCTGGGAATTTCAGCTTCTGCCGGCCAAACAGTAACAGACGAGACAAGGGGTCGAGCGCCCCATGCCGGCGAAAAACGGTGGAAATCGACGGTCGGCCGGTGTATACTTCTTGGCGATCGAGCATGTGCTCGCCAAGTCGCATGAAGACCAACAATAGAACTGGGAATTTGCGGTATGTCGGAACGTTTTGATGTCGTCGTGATCGGTGCGGGACCTGGTGGATTTCGGGCGGCCAGACGCTGTGCGCAGCGCGGGGCCTCTACGGCGGTGGTTGAGAAGGAATTCGCCGGCGGCACGTGCCTGAACTGGGGCTGCATTCCTTCCAAGACGCTGCTGGCCTCGGCCCACCTCTTGCAGCGGGCCCGCCACGCCGGCGAAATGGGCATCGACATCCCCTCGGCCACGCCGAACTGGGCCAAGATCCAGCAGCGTCGCGAGGCCATCATCACCGGCACCCGCAAGGGCATGCTCACCACGCTCAAGACTCACGGCGTGACCTACGTCGAGGGTCGCGGCGTCGTCACGGCCCCCGGCCGGATCAGCGTCCAGTCGAACGGGCAGAGCCGCGATCTCGAAGCCGGCAAAATCATCCTCGCCATGGGCTCCGACACGATCCAGATCCCGACGATTCCCTTCGACGGCCAGACCGTCATCAGCAGCAAAGAGGCTCTTTCGCTGTCGGCGATCCCCCAGTCCATGGTCATCGTTGGCGGCGGCGTCATCGGCTGCGAAATGGCCTGCGCCTACGCCGCGTTCGGAACGAAGGTGACGATCGTCGAGGCCTTGGACAGGCTGTTGCCCATGGAAGACACCTGGGTGAGCCGGCTGGTCGAACGGGAATTCAAAACCCTCGGCATCGAGCCCATG
>CALMMH010000484.1 GCA_937868145.1 uncultured Phycisphaerales bacterium | reverse complement strand
CTGGCTCATCGGATTGGTCGCCGCGCTCTACACGATCTGGGGCGGGCTCAAGGCCATCGCCTGGGCGGATCTGTTTCAGGGCGGCGCGCTGCTCGTCGGCGGGATTGTCACCTTCTTCCTGGGCCTGCGCGCCTGCGGCGGCTGGGAACAGTTCTCGACGGTCAACGCGGATAAACTGCACATGGTCCTTCCCGCGAACCACGAGGCCCTGCCCTGGACGGGCGTCGTCTCGGGAATGGGGATCGTGATCCTTTACTACTGCGGCCTGAACCAGTTCATCGTGCAGCGCAATCTCGCCGCTCGCACACTCCGCGACGGCCAGTTGGGCGTGATCTTCGCGGGCGGCCTGTGGCTGCTGATCCCCTTCGCCATCGTGCTTCCGGGGATCATGTCGTATCAGCTCTACGGCAGCCAGATGCAGTCGCCGGACGAAGCATTTCCCATGCTGATCCGCAACCTGGTCCCCGCGGGCTTGCGCGGGTTCATGTTTGCCGCCATCGCCGGGGCGGTCATCAGCTCGCTGGCGTCCATGTTGAACTCCGCCTCTACGATCTTGACGATGGATATCTACAATCGGCTGCTCAACCGCAACGCGTCTCAGAAGCAACTGCTGCTCCTGGGCCGTGTCGCAACAGGCGTCTTCATCGTCGCCGCTTGTCTGCTGGCGCCCCGACTGAACGATCCGAAGTTCGGCGGCGTCTTCAATTACATCCAGCAGTTTCAAGGCTACATCTGGCCCGGCGTGGTGGCGGCGTTCCTCTTCGGAATGCTGGTTCCTCAGGCTCCCGGTTCCGCGGGCGTGGCGGCGCTGGTCTGCGGTCCCCTGCTCTACGGGCTCTTCCAGTACTTCGCGCCGGGCGTCCACTTCCTGATTCAGGTCGCTCTGACGTTCCAGTTGGTGCTGATGGTGATGGGTTTGATCACGTTCTTCAAGCCGCTGGAGCAACCTAGGGTGCTGCCCGTCCGCAACGACATCGACCTGAAAACGACCCCGGCGGCCAAGCTGGCCGGCGGCTGTGTCTTGGCCGCGGTCACAGTCTTCTATCTCATCTTCTGGTAGAGGTTGCTCGCGGCAAAGGCACGTCCCATAGGTCTCATTCGTCCTATGGGTCCCACGCTCTTACCAGCCGAACGGCTGTCCGGCGTCGGCAGCCGCCTTCTTCCACCACTGCGGATCACGGAAATATTGTTTGATCATCATGGCGGTGTTGACGCCGTCGGCGACCGCGGTGATCAGTTGCATGGTCGCCCCGACCCGGCAGTCGCCCGCGACGAAGACGCCGGGCAGCGACGTCCGCAAATGCAGGCTGTCGCAACGGATGAAGCCGTGCTCGGTCAGTTCGACAATGCCCTTGAGGAAGTCCGTGTTGGGCACGGCACCCACGAAGATGAAGGCGCCGTCGCAGGGGTAGTCCTCTTCGGCGCCGGTCTTGACGTTCTTGAGCCGGACCGACTGAACCTTGCCCTCGCCCTGGATCGCGGTGACGACCGAGTCGTATCGAACGGCGACTTTGCCGTCCGGCTCCGCGACCTTCGCCAGGAGTTCCTCCACGAGAATCTTGTCGGCGCGGAACTCGTTGCGGCGGTGAACGAGCGTCACCTTGCCGGCGTACTTGGCCAGGTGCAGGGCCTCTTCGATCGCGGTGTTGCCGCCTCCGACGGCGACCACCTCTCTGTCCCGGAAGAACGGCGCGTCGCAGGTGCCGCAATAGCTGACGCCCGCGCCGGCGTTGCGGAACTCCTCCTCGCCCGGGACGCCCAGCTTGCGATAGCCGCTGCCGGGCGCGAGCACGACGGCCCGTCCGACGTAGCGGTCCTTGCCGCAGGAGACCTCAAGCCGGCCGTCGTCCAACCGCTTGATGTCCGTCACCTCGCTGGCGGTCTTGATCTCGGTCCCGAAGCTCTCGACCTGCTTCTGCATCTGGTCGACGAGGCCCGGCCCGTCGATCCTCGGAATGCCGGGATAGTTCTCGATCCGGTCGGTGTTGAAGATCTGGCCGCCGGGGATCATCTTCTCCAGAATCACCGTGCGATACCGGTCCCGCGAAGAGTACAGAGCCGCACCCAGACCGGCCGGGCCGCCTCCAACGATAATCACGTCATACAGTGTGTCGGGCATGAAATTGGTCTCTGTCGCGATAGGTCCTATCCGTTCTATTTGTCCCATGGATCCTATAGGACTCATAGGACCTATGGGACCCGCCGTCACTCCACGTACGGATCGATCTTGCGTTTGAGGTCCGACTCGAAGTTCGGCGTCACACCGGTGATCTGATCCACCATTTCCCCGTCCTTGAAAAGGAACATCGTGGGGATGCTCATGATGCGGTGCTTGGTCGCCACCTCGCGGTTCTCGTCGATATTGACCTTGCAGACCTTCAGCCGGCCTTCGTACTCATCGGCGATCTTCTCCAGCACAGGAGCCGCCATCCGGCACGGCCCGCACCACGGAGCCCAGTAATCCACCAACACGGGAACATCCGATTCGAGGACTTCGTTCTCGAAGCTCTCGTCGGTCACTTCTATCGTTTTGCCTGCTGCCATCCCTGTTCTCCTTCACGAAATGCACGTCCCACGCCGCACAGAAACTGGGCGGCTGGGAAGTTACCAGGGCGATAGTAAAGAGCAAGGTCCCCGATGTCAATGAGGTTTCTACGGGATCGGCCGGGCGGACTACGCAAGCTGACGTTTTCTCTTGAAACTCCAGTACAGATAGCCCGGAATTCCCAGGGCGACCCAGACCAGGCCCATCAGGGAGTTGATCAGAGGGGTCTGGCCGCTTCGGAAGCTGAGGATGTCCGAGTAGAGCGTGAAGACGACGTAGATCGACGCGAACGCGATGAAGAGAATCGGCGTGATGGGATAGCCCCAGACCTTGTAGGGACGAGGCGCGTCGGGCATGCGTCTGCGGAGCGTGAAAACGCTGCCGGCGGCCAATGCGTAGAAGATCCAACTGACGAAAATCAGCATATCCGTCAACTGGTCGAACGTCCCGCTCAGAACGAGCATCGAGGTCCAGATCCCTTGAACGACGAGCGATCGCCCCGGCGTGCGGAACCGGGGGTGGACCTCGCCCAGGCTGCGGAAGAACAGCCCCTCCCGCGCCATGGCGAAATAGACCCGGGCGGACATCATCGTGGTCCCGTTCACGGCCCCGAAGGTCGAGACCATGATCGCCGCGGCGATGATCGCGCCGCCCCACCGGCCCTGAAAGCTGTTGGCCACGTCGATCGCGACGATGTACCCCCCGCCGCTGGCCTCGGCCGCCCGATACTTCTGGGCGATCTCGTGGACCGGGATGACGTAGATGTACGCCAGGTTCACCAGGACGTACACGGCGATGACGATCATCACCGCGGCGGTCATGGACCGGGGCAGGTTTCGCTGGACGTCGCGGATCTCGCCGGACATGTAGGTGACGTTGATCCAGCCGTCGTAGGCCCAGAACGCGCCCGCCATCGCCATGATGATCATGAGAAAGACCGAGGACGAGCCGGCGGCGCCGGAGTCGGTCGCCGAATGCGTGAGGTTCGCGAGGTCTCCATGTCCCAGGGCGAAGGCCAGCAAAACGATGCCCAGGATGAGCACCACTTTCATCGCAGCGAAGATGATCTGAATGACGCTGCCGAGCTTGACGCCCAGGTAGTTGATCCCGGTCAGGAACATGACCAGCGCGATGGTGCAGAGCTTGAGGCCGATGAACTTGAAGGGCGTCATCGCGCCGATGAAAGGAATCGGGATGCTCCACTGTTCCCACGCTTCCGGCAGCCGGGG
>CALMMH010000483.1 GCA_937868145.1 uncultured Phycisphaerales bacterium | reverse complement strand
GATGAGATCCCTGAGGTTGGCTTATGAGCAGGGGGGCTTTGACGAGTTGGATCGACAGTTGCAGTACACTCTGGATGAATTTGGACCGCGGTCATCAGGTGTGTCGTTGCAGGAATTGTTTTAGATGGATGAGTGAGTCGAAGAATCGAAAGGGATAGAACCATGAAAAGGGCCAATCCTGTGTTGTTTGCCGGCCTGGTTGTCGCCGGTCTGATGGTGTCGTGGTCTGCCTCGCCCGCTCGGGCGGTGCCGCCGGACCCGGATAATGCGGCGTTGCTGTATTACCAGGCGTTCCTCACGCTTGCCGACCTCGACAAGGACGCCAGGACCCATATCGGGGACGTCGCAACCGGTAAGGTGGCGCCGAGTGAGAAGACGCGAGAGTATATCGAGAAATGCCGGGGGGCGATCGACTTTGCCGAGGCCGCCCGGGATCTGCAAGTCTGCAACTGGGGCTTCCGATATTCCAAGGGATTCGAAGCCTTCATGCCCTATCTGGCCCAGATGCGGTTTCTGGCGTTCGTACTGGTCGCCGATGCGCGTCTCGATGCCGCCGAGGGCCGCCACAGAGCGGCGTTGGATCGCTGCCTGATGATGGGCCCGTTCTCGCGGCACATCGGCGACGACACTCTGGTCTCCTACCTGGTGTCCGTGGCGGTCAGCCGGGTCGGATACGAGTGCATGGAAAGCATCATCGGCCGGGTGGCCGGCGACGCCGAGTTGCTGGAGTGGTTGAAGGGGGAACTGGCGACAACAGAGAAGGGACCGGCGTTTCCGATCACGGCCATGAAGATCGAACGAGAGATTGCTCTGGCCACGATGACGATGGACAAGATCCAAAGTCTGGCGAAGGCGATGGGCGATTCCGACGAAGGCAAGTTGGCGAAGGTTCTGGCGGCGGCCGACGAGGAGACGCTTGCCGAGGTGCGCCGCGTCTACTCGAACAAGTTCTCCGCGGCCCTGGCCGTGCTGGCTTCGGACACGCCATATGAGGAGGCGCACCGGCAACTGGGACGCATGGGAGAGAATGTCGACCCGAACGATCCCGTGACCGCGGTGGTTAATTCGCTGATGCCTGCGGTCGTTAGGGTGGTGACCATCAAGACCACACAGGAGGCTCACGCCAATGCCGCGCGGGCGGCGGTGGACATCTGTCTACACAAGGCCAAGACGGGAAGTCTTCCCGCGACGTTGCCGGCGGGGTTGGCCAAAGACCCCTTCAGCGGGCGGGATTTCCAGTACGAGCGGACCGCCGCCGGCTTTACGCTCCGCTGCCAGGGCAAGGACCTGGACAAAGACACGTTCCAGGAATTCCAGTTCACGGTGAAATGAGGGTACTGTTGCTCCGAACGACGAAGCCGGGCTTCTCTTGCCCGGCTTTTTTCATGGATATGTCGCTCGATAATCCATCTCTTGGGATCCCTGTCGTTTCTCTTGCAGAACCCCTTGACGACCTGGGACGTAACCGGTAGAATCTTTTGGCTCTTGGAGACCCCAGAAGCCTGTCCGATGTACTGCGGAAAAGTGTTCGCTCACGGCCTGTGGCGCGGTGAGTGGGCGGCAGGTATGCAGGAGGACAATAAACCAAAGAACGATTTCATGCGGGGTCGGCCTGCGTGCGCAGCGCCTCGCCTCGCCTAACCAAGGAGAGATAGAACGATGGCGACACCTGTCGAAAAATGGGTAGAAGAACAGGCAAGACTGGCCAAGCCGGACCGAATTCACTGGTGCGATGGCTCGGAAGAAGAGGCCCGAAAGCTCATCGAGATCGGCGTGAAGCAGGAAAAGATCGGCGCCAACCCGATCTTCCAGGAGCTCAATCCCAAGACTTGGCCGGACTCCTACCTGCATCGCAGCCACCCGACCGATGTCGCCCGCACGGAGCAATTGACGTTCGTCTGCCACCCCACGAAGGACCAAGCCGGCCCGAACAACAATTGGATGGACCCGGCCGAGGCCAAGGCCAAGATGACCCAGCTCAGCGACGGCTGCATGAAGGGCAAGACCATGTACGTGCTGCCCTACATGATGGGCCACCCGGATTCGCCGTATGCCAAAAGCTGCGTGCAGATCACCGACGTGTCCTACGTCGCCGTGAGCATGCGGATCATGACCCGCATGAGCAAGAAGGTTCTCGATAAGATCGGCAACAGCGAGAACTTTGTCAAGGGATTCCACTCGGTCGGCGATTTCGACCCGAACAAGCGGTTCATCATGCACTTCCCGCAGGACAGCCTCGTCTGGAGCATCGGCTCCGGCTACGGCGGCAACGCTCTGCTGGGCAAGAAGTGCTTCTCCCTGCGCATCGCTTCCTGCCTTGGCCAGAAAGAAGGCTGGTTGGCCGAGCACATGGTCGTCATGGGCATTCAGGACCCGCAGGGCAAGATCACCTACATCACGGCGGCGTTCCCTTCCGCCTGCGGCAAGACGAACCTGGCGATGCTCGAGTCGGCGCTGCCCGGCTACAAGGTCTGGACGCTCGGCGACGACATCGCCTGGCTGAACGTCGGACCCGACGGCCGGCTGTACGCGATCAACCCGGAGTCGGGTTTCTTCGGCGTCGCCCCGGGCACCTCGATGAAGACGAATCCCAACATGGTTCACACGCTCAAGGCGAACAAGTTCTATCCGACGCTTTTCACGAACGTCGGGCTCGATCTCGACAAGAACGAACCCTGGTGGGAGGGAGCCGACGGCCCCGTGCCCAAGCGAGTGGCCGACTGGCAGGGCAAGCCCTGGCCGAACAACGAAGGCGGGAAGGCCGCGCACGCCAACTCGCGGTTCACCGTGTCGCTGTACAACGCGCCGACGCTCTCGCCGGAGTTCGACAATCCCAAGGGCGTTCCGATCTCGGCGATCCTGATCGGCGGCAAGCGGACCCAACTGGTCCCGCTGGTGACCGAGGCCTTCGACTGGGCCAACGGCGTGTTCTTCGGCGCTCGGACCGGTTCCGAGACGACCGCTGCGGCCGCCGGACAGGTCGGACAACTGCGGCGCGACCCGTTCGCCATGCTGCCCTTCTGCGGATACAACATGGGCGATTATTTCGGCCACTGGCTCAACGTCGGCAAGCGGCTCAAGCACCCCCCGAAGATCTACTCGGTCAACTGGTTCCGGACCGACGAGAACGGCAAGTTCATCTGGCCGGGCTTCGGCGACAACATCCGCGTCATCAAGTGGGTTCTGGATCGCGTCAACGGTCGCGTCGGCGCCCGTGAGACACCCATCGGCCTGGTCCCGAACGTCTCGGACCTCGACCTGTCGGGCCTGAACATCGCGAAAGAGAAGATGGAGAAGCTCTTCGAGATCGACCGTCCCGGCTGGCACGCCGAGCTACAGCAGATCGACGCCTTCCTCGGCCAGTTCGGCGACCACCTGCCCGCCGAGAACCGCCGCCTCCGCGACGACCTGGCCAAGAAGCTGGGATAGTCGAGTGGGTTGCCCTGTCGCCTCATTGACGATGGGCGTGCGAATCCATTAGAATCACGGCGTGCCGCGGGTGTGAGAACCGCGGCACGCCGTTTCATTTTGGAGAATGCCGGGCAGGGGG
>CALMMH010000482.1 GCA_937868145.1 uncultured Phycisphaerales bacterium | reverse complement strand
TCCAACCACACCACGGCCGCTCCGGCCGACGGCGTCCATGCGATGAACTGGTAGGCCACGACGGCCGCGAACAATTCCACAAGAAGTACGAGTGTTTTGTAAGACGTTCGTTTCATGGTTCTCCCTCTGATGGAGATTTGGGTGATGCCAGCATTTTCTTCTAGGTCAGGCTAAATGGTTTCTGAATACGTTTTCGGATTGGGATTGATGACGATCGGAGTGGTGATGCCGCTGGGCAGCATCATATCCTCCTCGGGGGTAATGGCGATCACGCCGATGTCGTCCACCGTGGTGGTCTCCGAACCGCCGTCTTCGAGCGTGGCGCCGATGTTGCTCACGTAGCCCGAGGAGTACATGGTCGTGTCCGCCATCGAGATGATCGTGCCGTAGATCTGCGCGTTGCCGCGGATGTCGACGATCCCGCCGACGATGGCGCCGGTCAGGACGTTGTTGTCATTCTGTTCCGAGTTCGTGTTGCCCAGGTTCACGTTGAAATGCGGCGCCAGAATCGTGGCTTCCTGCACGCTGGACTGGTTGTCAAACGTGGCCGCGCCCGTGAAATACAGGGCGTTTCTCTGCCAACTGAACGGCGTCGGGGTGTTCGTGATGATCGTGCCGTTGAAGGTGCAGTTGTCAAATCGGACGTTGTTGGTGTAGCCCGAGCTCGTACTGGTTTTGCTACAGTCGATGTAAAGGACGCCTTCGAAGGTGCAGTTCGAGAACAAGGCGTTCTTGCCGTTCGACAGAGTGACGTTGGAGAAGGTCTTGTTGGCGTACTTATACCGCGTCAGCTTGAGGCTGCTGCTGGTGCTGGGGGTGGAGTAACTGCTGCTGGCGTGCGGGAAGTATTCGGTCACCGTGCCCGAAGACGCCGTGTTCGGGATGATGCCGTTGGCTACCAGGGCGCCTCCGGACGCGATGGTGGCCGCCGTGGACCCGATTGTGCTCTTGTAGGTGCTGGTGTCGTAGTCGGTGATGTCCATGCCCGGCATGTCCGCCGAGGCGTTCTGGCCGTAGTTGATGTTTCGGTGATAGGCCTGGATCTCGTCGCAACTGCTGTAGACTCGGTTCGAGTAGTCGACGGCCACGCGGCTGCCGTCCTCGTCGTAGACGGGGTTTCCGTCCAGGTCCACCAGATAGCCGTCCCCGTCGACGGTTCCGTAACTGTCCGTGACGGCCTGGCCGTCGACGTCGTACACCGTCGTTCCGAACGTGAACTTGGGCTCCCCGTCGTTGGTGAGCGTCTCCATCTGATAGCTCTGGCTGTCGACCTGGTTCTTCGTCAGAACGGTGTTGATCGTCCCTAGAACCGTGGAATCGCTGGTCATGTTGAACGGCGAGACCGAAGCCACATCCCAGGCGCTGAAGACGTCGCCGTTGATCGTGGTGTCCCCGGTGAGCCACATGCGTCCGCGCGTGGCGATCGCGTAGTTCAGGACGTCGTTGTCCTTGGTGATGCTCAGGTCCATGGCGACCGATCGGGTCACCGGCTGGGAGGCGTCTCCGCAGGTTCCGACCGATTGAACGTGGACGATCCGCGGGTCCGAATCGTATCGATACAGATTCAGAGTGCAGGAACCGCATCCAGATCCGAAGTTCATGTTGGCGATCGTCAATCGGTCGCCATTGGTGATCGTGCCTATCGACGGAGTCTGACCGCCCAGATTCTGGGCCGTCGCCCAGGAACACAGGGTGTTCCACACCGTGTCCGCCTGGCTGTCCGTGACGGTGTTGGTGTTCGTCGAGGCCAGCGTCACGGTCTTGACGAGATACGTGGCGCATTCCAGTCCCGATTGGGCGGCATGGAGCGCCGTGTTGACCTTGTGCTGGCTGGCTGCGACCTGGACGTTGGCTCCTGAGAGCGAGGTCAACGCGACGGCCAACGCCGAGAACAGGACGATGAAGATCATGGATAGTACAAGCACGGCCCCACGGTGCTTGCTGTGAACTCTGTATTTGGAAAGCATTGCCTTTCCCCCCCTCAACGGTAACCGACCGACCACAACTGATCCACTTCTAGTTTCTGACCAAAGCATATGAAACGGACGGGGATATGCAAAAAAGATGTGAAATTATCGGCGGCCGTGCTCGAAAGAAAGGCGTCCTGGTGGCTGAGCGCAGAGCAGAGAGGAGAGGAACGGGGGAACGAGAACGGAGGGGACGGCGCGGCGGAGAGACCCTGGGCGCGCATCGTCCGGCGGGCGATGCCAGGCCCCGGGAAGAGACTGGGGAACGGGCGTCGTCGTGGCCGCGACGGAGTTGTGGACCCGCCGCGTGAGCGATCAGGTGCTCATGGCGTCGTCCACGGTTCGGGCCGGAGCCGGCGGATAGGCCGGGCTGTTGCCCGCCAGCCAGACGGCGTCTGCCCGGGCCGGTCTGATCGCAGTCAGGTACTGGAGGGACACCACGGCCGCAAACAGCTCCAACAGCAAGACCAGAGTCCTCAACGTTGTTCTTTGCATGTTCATTCACTCCTTCGCCGGCGATTCAAGGATGAATTTGCAGAATCCGCACGTGCGGATCGCAACGCCAGCCGAAAAATCCCGTCAGAGGACCACCTCTGCGTATGACGTCGAATCGTAATACAACACCAGTTGCGGAACGAAGCCGGCCGGGACCTCGTCGAGGCCCGAGCGGTTGAAGTACAGATCCGTGTTGCCCTGGAGAGTCATCTGGACGTCCGAATAGTTGACGATGGACCCGTTCACCGTGCCGCCCGCATTGCCCCACAGCTCGATTCCGTTGGCGGCAATCGCTCCGCTCAACGTGCTGAAGCTGCCCCCGAAACCGACGTGGAAGCCGGGGGCCATGATGAACGTGCCTTTATGGCTCTGAAGACCTGCGAACTGCGTCTCCTGCGGCAACTCGGTGATGGGGTGGCCCGTCACGTTTCCGGTGAACACCAGGCGGTTCGTGGCCGAGTTGTCCGTGGAGTCTCCATTGGTGACGATGACGCCCGTGACATCCACTCCTCCGCTGAAGGTCACGACATTCGGCGCTTCGATGTAGACGACGCCCTTGAGGGTGACTTGCCCGGAGAAGTTGGGATTCATGCCCGCGGGAATCCTGAGGTTTTCGTAGGTGGCGTTCGACGAGGTGCTGTCCGCCGCCGTGAGGACCCGTGTGGCGTACGGAATGAAAACCGACGGGTTCATTTCGGGAAACTCGCAGGGCGCCACGCCGATGTGGACATGCTCCAGCGCGGCTTCCCCCGTTTCGCCGCCGACGCCGGCTTTGCCGCCCTGAAGGTCGACAAGAGCCAGCGGATTGACGATCTTCACCTCGCCGGCGATATGTGAATTTCCGATGATCGACAGCGACAGGAGGGTGTTCTCGCTCTCGATGTACGCGTTCGATTCGACCTGGATATTGATGCCCTCCAGTTCGACGTTGCCGGACAGGGAAAGCGGCCCTTTGGTGGCCACGCCAAAATCGAACACGTTGTTGGCCCGCGTGCCGAAGGCGTAGTTCGAGCGGATCGTCCGATCGAAGGAGCCGTAGTGCCCGGTGACGTCCAACCGGACATTGTCGTTGTCGATCTTGGTCAGGA
>CALMMH010000481.1 GCA_937868145.1 uncultured Phycisphaerales bacterium | reverse complement strand
ACGGGGTCAGGACGTTCCCGGTCAAGCTGGGACGCGGCAATGGGATCTATGCCGGTTCGTGTAACCTGACGCAGCCTTGTGATGTCATCGGGATCATGAACCAGGAGAGCGCCGCGTTGACCGGTGGGTATCAACTGTACGTCGTGAACTATGACGGCAACGGGCAGGTTCTGGCCGCCTATGAGCATCGAATGGCCGACACGGAGTCCGACGGGGGAGTCGTCCGCCCGGACGGGCAGAGTCAGGAAGATCCCGCGGAGTGATCTTCCGGTGCGGTGAATATTGTTGTGACGGACGTCACAAGATCGAAGTGGGCGTCTGGGCTGCGGCTGTTAAACCGCTGCCCAGATGCTCGTGTTTAGGAGAATCCATCGTGAGACGGGCTTTCACACTGGTCGAGTTGCTGGTCGTGATGGCGATCATCACACTGGGCATGGGGATTCTGATCCCTGTGACCGGTCGGGCCCGGATTCAGGCCAAGGTTCTGGCCGTCAATGCGGAGCTTCATCAGATCGGCCTGGCTCTGGAGGCGTATTCGCTCGACCACGAAGGCCGATACCCGCCCACCCGCGTCGATTGCATGCTCGGCGATCACTTCTACCAGCTTCCCGAGGAATTGGTCGCCAGCGGCTATCTCCCGGCCCCTCCGGCCGATTCGTTCATGGCCGCGGGCATCGAGGACCGTTTCAACCGTGGATACACCTACAAGTACCGATCGGTGGGCCTGTTGATCTACAATCGGACCACGAAGGTTGAGGATGGGGCCTATCTGTGGGTTCCCGACGGGTTCCCGGACAACGAACAGACCGAGGGACAGACTTACAGCAATCTCAAGGAATCGCCTGTGAGCTGGGTCCTGTACAGCCAGGGGCCGCGGTTCGATCTCGAACGGATGAAGGAGGAACTGTACCCGGTTCCACGCGACACGTGGTACAGCCCGGCGACGAACCAGGGCGTGATCGTACGCATGAGACTGAAGAACGGCCGCCAGATCGGTTCGTTTGAGGAGTAGAGGCCGGATGAGTGTGTTCTTGAGATTTTGGGTGGGGCTGCTGGCGTCTGTGTGCCTGATGGTGTCGGGCTGCAAAGACAGCGACGTTGCCGTCGGCGGGCATGAAATCGCTGTGACGAATTCCTACCTCGGATGTGCTGTGAAAGACCTTCGAGGACAGGACGGCGCAATCCTTTGTCTGGCTCCGCCGGGCATGTGTCCGGGGCACTTCGATATCTCGCCGGTCCAGGTCCGCCAACTGAAAGGCTGCAAGCTGTTGCTTCGGTTCGAGTTCCAGCAGGGGATCGAGCAGCGTCTGGAAAGAATGCGTCAGGGCGGCCTGGACATACAGGCTGTGCAGACGTCCGGGGGACTGTGCATGCCTGACACGTACGTGGCGGTTTGCCGGCAGGCGTGCGGGATTCTCTCGCGAACATACCCGCAAGAAGCCGCTCGATTCCAAGCCCGCCTGGCCGCCATCGAGGAGCGGATGGTGAAGCTTGCTGCCGAATTGCAGGGGACGGTCATGGAGTCCGGCATCGCAGGTTCGGTGGCGCTCGCGTCAAACCATCAGGCCGAATTCGCCCGATGGCTGACCCTCGACCCGGTCGCGACGTTTGTCGGCAGCGACACGGAGAGCGTGGCGAACATCGACCACTGCCTGAAGAAGACGGCGGGGTTGGATGTGCGTTTCGTGATCGCCAACCAGCAGGAGGGCGTCGCCCTGGCGCAGGCCCTGGCCGACAGGTGCAAGGCCAAAGCGGTGGTTTTCAGCAATTTTCCCCAGACGTGCGAACCGGAGGTCGGTTTCGATCGACTCTTGCGGGACAACGTCAGAGGCTTGTGCGAGGCTGCGATACGATGATGGATAGCTCGCTGATTCTTTCGGATGTCTGTGTTCGTGGCCCCCGCCGGACCATTCTACAGATCGACCGGTTGGAGATCCCTCGCGGCGACTTCGTCGGCGTCATCGGGACCAACGGAGCGGGCAAGACGACGCTGCTGAAAATCTGTGCCGGCCTGATCCGACCCGACAGCGGCTCGGTGACGCTCGATAACAACGACTTGACTCGTCTCAGCGCCTGGCGCAAATGCGCCCTTCGCAGGCACATCGGATATATCCCGCAGTCGGCCGAATACAACGCGGATCTGCCGTTCACCGTGCGGGAGGTCGTGTCGATGGGGCGAACGAGCGTTCGTCCGTTGCTGGCCCGTCTGAATGCGCAGGATCGGGCGATCGTGGACCGCTGGCTCGAAACCCTGGGGCTCTCGACTCGCCGGGACCAGACATTCCGCAGTCTCTCCGGGGGCGAACAGCAGAAAGTCCTGATCGCCCGCGCCATGGCCCAGGATCCGCAAATCCTCATGCTCGACGAGCCCTGCGCCAGCCTCGATTTTCACTGGCGGCACCAGATCTCCGAGATTGTGGAGAGGCTCCACCGCGACACGGGAGTGACCGTGCTGATGGTCTCGCACGACACCGCCGTGCTGCCTCCGACGTGCCGACGCGTGGTTCTGCTGGGCGAGGGGTGTCTTCTGGGCGATGGGACGCCGGAAGCGATCCTGGCTCCCGAGATATTGGGCCTCGCCTACCGAGGCGATCTGATTGCCGCCACGTTCGGCGGGCGACGACACATCGTGGGTGCACGGTCCGCCGCTCGATCATGTAACATCTGACGGAAGGGCCGATGGACCCATTTTTCTACTCGATCCTACTTGCGGGCGTGATTGCCGGAGCCAGCTGCGGCCTGCTGGGCGTCTACATCGTCGGCTTGCGTCTGCCCTTCGTCGGCATCTTCATCTCCCATACGGCCATGGCGGGCACCGTCTACTCGTACCTGCTGGGCCTCAACCCTGTCCTGGGGGCGACGTCGATCTCGGCTCTGGCTGCGATGAGTCTGGCCGCGATCCGGCCCGGCAGAACACGCATCGACTCCAACGTGGCTCTGGCGATCCTGTTCTCTCTGGTGCTTGGCGTGACGTTCCTGGGCATCGGTCTGATGCAGGACAGCCGCACCGAGATTCTGGGCCTGCTCTGGGGCAGCATTCTGTTCGTTCGCAAGGAGAACATCGTCGTCATCGCGGCGGCGGCTGCGGCGTTCGTCGTCTTCGCGGTACTTTTCAACAAGGAGCTGAAGGCCTTGTTGTTCAGCCGGGGCATTGCATCGGCCACCGGCGTTCACGAGACGTTCGTCTACTCCCTCTTCCTGGCCCTCTGCGGCATCATCCTGGCCGTGAACCTTCCGCTGGTTGGCGGGCTTTTGATCTTCAGTCTCATCTCGAATCCCGCGGCCGCCGCGTACCAGCTCTGCCGCGGACATCGGGCGATTGTCGTCGTGTCCACGGGGTTCGGCGTGCTGAGCACCGTCGGGGGCTTCCTCGTCTCCTATTTTTTCGACCTGCCGACCGGAGCCTGCATCGTTCTGGTCAGCACGCTTCTGTTCGCTCTCTCCGCAGGGTACAGGGCTTTGAGCGGCCGCAACGACTGATTTGCACGGAACCTGCACAGACTCACACGGGCTTCCACGGATGGCGCAGGCCGACCGAATCCGCTTGAAG
>CALMMH010000480.1 GCA_937868145.1 uncultured Phycisphaerales bacterium | reverse complement strand
TCAACTTCTTTTTCGATACCTTCAATAAGAACTTTCAGCTTATTTTCTGGGTCAAGTTCTTGAAATTCTGGGAGGGCATATAAATTGTTTCTGGTAAATATCCCCACGCCTTTCCTTATATAGATTTTTCTGGTATCCCGTCCCCTGAAATTTTCGCTTCCCTGAATTTCTGCGGTTACGGAATGAATAGGATGCGTTAAGTCTTGGCGCATTAAAAAACCAGAGACATAAGCAGGAATTGGTTCAAATTCTGGAATAGCATCCCATAATGCAGAGCTGGAATCTGCGGTGAGTTCTCCGAGTTCTACGGCTTTTGGGAATAATTTTGTTCTCAAGAAACTTATGTCTTTGAGATATGCTACAAAATGCTCTTTAGGTGTGCCTAGTCGAACAAAAATAAATGCGTCAATTTGTGCGATCTTTGGAGCGCTGTACTCATCGAGCCAGCGGTTCATTGGCCACCTCCTACGAGACTGCCCTGGGCCCGGAAGAGTGCGATGTCACCCTCTTTGGCTGTGAAATCGTACATCTTCTTCACCCAGGCGTAGTCCAGTTTTCCCTGGGCCTGCATCTCGTCCTCGACCTGCTTGTTGAATCCTTTGCCGGCCATCGCGACTTCCTCGCTGGACGCCCCGGTGGCGGCGTCGCCGGTCCCGGAACGCATCACGATGGTCTTCGTGGAGAGCGAGGATGCGGGCACCCAGCCGCTCACGCCGTTCACGGTGACCGGATACCAGCCATTCTGCAGAGGACCGACGTCGATCCTGTCGCCATATGCCAGCGTGACGACTTGCGCGCCCATGGCATTGGGCTTGGCCCGCACCACGCACTTCTGTACCTGCACGCTCATTTTGGTGGCGGCCAGCGCGACCCCCGCGCAGAGCGCCAACAGCACCAGAAGAACCTTCATCTTCATATCATCGGCCTCCCATGAAGTTGCATTCGATTGTCGCCGCCCGAGGCACAGGGCCCGCATCGGGTGGCACCGAACACAATCATACCGGGACTTGGCACAAAAGCAAGCGGTGACACGACTTGCCGGATGTGGTAGCATCGGGTTCCCCGGCGCGTCGGATCGCCGGACAGAATCCCCTCGAAAGGAATGGGTCATGAGGAACTGGATGGGTGTGGCGATCGTCGCGACGGCGATTGCGTCGACGGTTGGGCGAGCGGGCGAATTCGTGTGGCTGGAAGGCGAGTCCGGCCGGGCCAACGTGAAGGTCAACAACGCCGGCTGGGGCAACGCCCATTTCCTCTCCGAAGGGCAGTGGATGAACGTCTCGTTCGAGGCCGAGAAGGTCCAGGACGAGGTGAAGGCCGATGCGGTCGTGATTCAGTATCCCTTCACGGTCAAGAAGGCCGCCGGCTATGAAGTCTGGAGCCGGATCGGATTCGAGTTCGCCCGGTCGCCATTCGAGTACCGCATCGACAGCGGTTCCTGGAAAGCGGTTAGCCCGGACGATCTGACCACGGACTTGATGGAGGTCGCGTTCTTTTGCGAAGTCGCCTGGCGGCACATGGGTGACGCCCAACTGGCCGCAGGCGAGCACAGCCTGGAGATCCGTATTCCCAAGACGAAGGACAAGGACGGTAAGCCCGAGCGAATTCTCTACGCCTGCGATGCGATCTGCCTGCATGAGGGACCGTTTCATCCGAACTCGAAGTGCAAGCCCGGCCAGACAGGCCGGGATGAGAAGGATGATGCCGCTGCCCGGAATGTCTTTCAATTGCCCGAGGCTCGAGCCGGAGAGCGTTCCTGCGTCTCGCTGAAAGGCCCTTGGGAAGTGACGCGGGACGATGAGCAGATGCCCGGCCAGGTCGCTGAGCCGATCAAGGCATTGCCCGAGGCGACGGTCTTCAAGGCGATCGATGTACCGTCCGATAAGAATGTCAGCCGGCCGGACCTGCTCTTCGCCCACCGGCTCTGGTATCGCACGAGGGTCCACGTGCCGGCGAATCTGGCCGGACGGTCGTTCTACCTGGACTTCCCTCAGAACAGCCTGAACACGACCGTCTTTGTCAACGGCGTCTACTGTGGTTTCGAAAAGAACCCGTTTTGCCAATTCCAGATCGACGTGACGAAGGGCGTCAAACCTGGCCAGACGAACGAGGTCTGGGTCGGCATTCGCGACGCCTGGTACGGCCGAACCGCGGACCCCGACCGGCCGCTCAAGCTCCGTAGGACATTCAACACGCCGCTCAGGTTCTTCCACGACGGGTTTCAGGACCTCGACTACCCCATCTGGAATTCACCGCAGTCGGGCATCCTCTGCACGCCGCGATTTGTTGCGGCAGGCGGCGTCTATGCGTCCGACGTTTTCGTCAAGCCGCTGGTGGACAGCAAGCGGCTCGAAGCCGACGTCACCCTGACGAACAGCACCGGCCGGGATGTCTCCGGCGAGATCCGGTGGGAAGCCGTCGATGACGCCAGTGGGAAGGCGGAGAAGGTCTTCGGCGCAAAGCCGTTCAGCGTTGTCGCCGGGAGGACGCAGACCGTCACGCTCAACGACGGTTGGGAGAATCCTCGTCTCTGGTGGCCGGATACGCCCAATCTGTATCGGCTCCGCACCATCGTCGCCATCGGCGGCAAAGCCGTCGATGTGAAGGAAACGACCTTCGGCTATCGTCAGTGGAAGATCGAGGGCCGCAAGTTCACGCTCAACGGCGTCGTCTGGCACTTGTGGGCGGACCTGATCGGCAACACCGGGACGACCTCGAAGGACTTCGTCGAGGCGTATCGGCAGGCGGGCGTCCGCCTGATGCGTTATGCGACCGCCGGCCAGGGCGGGGACAACACGTTGTGGTACAGCCTGGAGCCTCCGGAGGCCCTTGACTTCATGGATCGAAATGGCTTGGTCGTCCGCCGGAACAGTTCGCTCGATGGCGAGGCGATCGGCTCGAATTTCTCCGAGAGCGATCCGGAGATCCGGGCCAAGCAGGGCGGCTCGGAGATGAAGGTCAAGCTCATGCAGAACTGGCGAGACCAGTGTGTCGCCCAGGTCAAGGGCGAGCGGAATCATCCTTCGATCCAGATCTGGTCGATCGAGAATGAGTTCGCGTTCATCAACTTGATCAACCTGTTGGGCAACAGCCCGCTGATGGACCAGTACGAAGCGGAGATCGCCAAGTGCCACGACGCGGTCATGGCCGCCGACCCGACGCGGAGCGTCATGACCGACGGCGGTGGGGCGATGAAAGACAACATGCTCGGCGTTCACGGCGACCATTATGTCGCGACGCTCGATGTGCGTTATCCCGATCAGGCCTACGAAGCGTTCGTCGAAGGTGGCGGTCGAGGCCGGTGGAAGTGGGACATGAACCGGCCTCGCCACATCGGCGAGGACTTCTACGCCAGCGGCATCAACCCGGCCGACTACGCCATGTGGGGCGGCGAAATCGCCTTCCAGGGCAAGGCCGCGACGAAGGACGCTGTAGCGACATGCTATCGCATGCTGCAGGAAGGGTATCGCTGGGCCGGCCTGTACGCCGGCTGGCATTTCTGGCTCGGCGGCGAGGGTGGCGAGAGGTCCCGCATCGCCAACGCCCCTCGCGCGGCCTTCGTGCGGCAATGGGACTGGACGTTCGGCTCAGGCGAGAAGGTTGTTCGCACCTTTGGCGTCTTTAACGACACGCAGTACGCCGACACGATCACCTTCACCCGCATGCTGACGGTGGATGGGAAGGAAGTCTACCGCAAAACGTCGCGGCATGAAGTGAGGCCTGGGTCGCCCGAGAAGTTTGACGAAACGATCCCGATGCCTCAGGTGGACATCCGCACGGAGGGTGAATTTCTCCTCGTGCTTTCGGTCAAGGGCCGGGAGATCTTCCGCGACACCAAGGCGGTCTCCATTTTGCCGGCGGCGAAGACCGTCAGGACCGACGAAGTGGCTGTGTACGATCCGAAGGGCAAACTCAAGGCGTTTCTCGACGCCGTCCCAGTTTCCAGTCTGGAGAATCTGCCGCAGAGCAAGGTGTTGATCGTCGGGCCGGACGCGTTGAGCGAGGCTGACAGCACGTCAACAACCCTGGCGGCCTTCGCCTCGACCGGCAAGGCGGTAATCGTGCTCGACCAGACGAACGTCTTGAAGTATCAGGCCCTGTCGGCCGAGATGGAGCCCGCTGAGCGGACACGTCGAAACGACTTCGGCATGGAGGTGCCTGCGGCCGACGGAAAGACCGCGTTTGTCGAGGATTCCTCGCATTCGGTTCTCAAAGGACTGGAGGACAAGGACTTCTTCACGTGGCCGGGGGATCACTGGGTGTACCGAAACGCCTATGTCAAACCGGTTCGAGGCGGCAAGAGCCTGATCCAGGTCGGCCCGCGACTGGTCAACAGCGTCCTGGTCGAAATCCCGGTCGGCAAAGGGGTGATGGTCTTGTGCCAGCTTGCCATCGGAGCCAAACTCGATCGGTCGGTCGCGGCGCAGACACTTCTGGCCAATCTGGTGGAGTACGGTCGGAACTACAGGCAGGAGATCGCCAACGTCGCAGCCGTGATCGAGGACGAACAGCTCGGCAAGGCGATGGACGCCATTGGCGTGCAGTACGGCAGGGCGATGGACGCGCTTTCGGCGATCGGCGATTCGGACAAGAGAATCGCCGTGATCTCTGCGACGCCGACCAATCTCAGGACGCTGGCCGCCAACAGGGACAAGCTCGACGCCTTCTGGAATCGCGGCGGCACAATTCTGTTTCACGGCCTGACGCCGGACGGGTTGGCGGACTACCACAAGATCGTCGGCTTCGAACACGTCATCCGC
>CALMMH010000479.1 GCA_937868145.1 uncultured Phycisphaerales bacterium | reverse complement strand
GTCGGCGATCACGTGCCAGCTGTGCACGTAGGCGTGCGAGCGCTGGTAGGGGATGCCGCTCCCGAAGCCGTCCGTGGCGAAAAACGCCCGGCGTTGCTTTTCAGACGCCCACAGGAAGGGATACACGACCGGGCCGGGTTCGCGCCGCAGCGTCTTATCGACCCACTGGCTGACGAACGGGCGGATCTCGCGCCGCACATAGCGATTCACCACGCCGGGGAGGGCCGTGACGGCCTCGCGGATGTCATCCAGCCAGACGGTATCCAGGGCGACCTGAGCGGTAAACATGCTTACCTCACGTCCGTGTTTTCCGCGACTTGCAGCGATACCGTGACGGCATCGACCAGCGCATCGCAGCCGGCCAGCGCCACGGTGATTTTGCCTTCGATGATGTAGGGCGCTTTACTGCCCGCGTCCGCCCCCACATTGTCATGCGTGGTGTGGCGCGGATAGTAGGTGCCATCGGCGTTGATGTTGCTCAGCGTGAGCAGCGTCCGGCCCAGCCCGCCCGCCTCCGAGATCGTCAGATCCGTGGTGGCGGGAGCGCTGGCATGGTAATCGACCTTCACCGCATCCAGAATCGACGGACGCAGTTCGAAGTCGCTCGTTTTGGTACCGGTCGCCAGGCCTGCATCGCCGGTCGTGGTGACTTTTAGCGTCCGAATAGGCACGGCTACATCTCCCAATCTTCGAACACGACGGCCAGATAGACCGCCAGGTCGGAGGTGGTGCCGTTCCAGCTGCCGTCGGTCGTGATCTCCACGCCGATTTGTTCGCCGGCGGCGAAGCGCGGCGCGACGTCTTTGGTTTTGAACTCAGCGTGTCCTTCGGCGGCGGTGGTGATGGCCTGCGTCGTGGCCGTTTTCTCGGTGCCGTCGATGGTCGCGCCGATCCCCAGCGCGCCCGCGCTACCTGCCGCGCTGAGCGTCCAGAACAGGCCCACGATCCAGCCGGCCTTGGGCATGACGATGCCGTCCGGGCCGGTTCCACAGAGCAGCAATTGGACATCGGTCTGGCTGGCCGCAACGTCTACGTCCATAAAAGGGCCGAAGGCCATCGCCGGATTCTTGACTGCAATTGCCTCTTGCAACATATCAATCTACCTTTCCCTTTGTCAAAACAAGGCATAAGGGGTATAATGCGGGGAAATGAAGGAGACCCAGCGGTGCGCTAACACCCTGGGCCATGATCGACCTGATAAGGAGGCCGATACGATGGATCATACCCCGAATTACCCTACTGACCAAGAAATCTGGAAAGACATCCCAGGCTTTGAGGGTTCCTATCAAGCTTCCAGCTTCGGACAAGTCCGCAGCCTGGATCGTATTGTTCCCAAGAACACTGGGTATACCAGATTCGCCAAGGGACGAATACTTCAGCCCGGTGCAACCACAACCGGTTACAAGTACGTTCGGTTGAGTACCTTGGGTACCGCTCAGAACTTTCTTGTTCATTACATTGTGATGCTGACCTTCGCTGGACCGCGGCCTAATGGTTATGAGATCAACCACAAAGACGGCCACAAAGCCAACAATCGCCTTGAGAATCTGGAATATGTTACGACGTCTGAGAACAAAATCCACGCTTATGCCCATGGCCTTTCTCCGATAGGTTCGGCACGAAGTGACGCCAAACTGAACGAGCAATCGGTGCGTGAAATCAAGCAGTTGTTGGCTGCTGGTTTCACACAGGCCCGGATCGCCGACCAATTCGGTGTCACCATCATGGTTATTAGCAACATAAAGCACGGCAAAAGCTGGAAGCATGTTCAGTAACCCTCGAAAGGGCGCTATATTAGCGCCCTACTGTCATACAGTAAGATTGTAGAGGCAGGAAGCAACCTCGGCATCGAAGTTGATGAACGCGATCCGCAACGTCGCCACCATCTGGTAGGCGTCGTAGTACGGCAGGTACGTCATCGAAGCAGCCACGCGCCGGCGGTAGCCCACCATCCAGCCCGGACGGTAGACACAGATGCCCTGGCCCTTGGTGTTGTTGGTCGGCGTGTCGTAGCTCAATTTGCCGTCGGCTTCGGTCAGCGACATCTCAGCGGAGGCCAACACGGGCACGCCGAAGATCTTGCCGACTTCACCCGTCAGGATGCTGGCGGCCTGGCCGTACTTGTCGATGGTGATGATCTCGTTGGCTTCGAGCAGCTTGCCATACGTGCCGCCGTCGACGACGTAGACACAGTCGTTGGTGCGCAGCGCGTATTTGACGCTCATCAGGAAGCGGATCTGGCGCAGCAGGGACGCCGTCGGCGCCCCGGCCCCATCCAGCTTGTTGGCGACCGTGGTGACCAACGGCAGCTTGCGCAGGCCGTTGAACGCCATGTATTTTTCGGTGCCCACCGCCGCCTGATCGTCGGCGTTGATGTTGCCGGTGGCCCCCGCTTCGGTGTCGCCGTTGAGCAGGGTGTAGTCAATCGCGTCCATCATGGCCCGGATGCCCTGCTCGCGGTACATGGACAGGACCGGGATGACCGAGTCTTCGACCAGTTCCGCCGAGAAGCCCACGCGGATCGCCAGTTTCTTGGCGGTCAGCGTGACCTTGCCCGACCCGACCAGCGAGTCCGGCATGGCGTTGCCCGCGCCGGAGATCAGCAGCTGCGCTTCGTCGGCGGTTTCCGGCACGTAGTACACGGTCGGATCGGTGCCTTCGATGGGCAGCTCGTAGGGGTTCGACGGCATCTCCAGGCTCTTGAAGAGCGGCAGGATCACGTTATCCACGCGCGCCTTGCGCCACAGTTCGCTTTCCCAGAGGGTCGGCACCCACTCGTCGCCGTAGTTGGCGAGATCGGAATGGGCGAGCTCGTCGGACTTGTAGGCGCTGCCGTCAGCCTTGATGGGCCTGTACCCTTCGCGCCAGGTCTTTTCGGCCAGGGCACGGCGGTACTCCGCGCTGATGGCGTGCGGTCGATTGTCTTTGACCAGGCCCTCCACGATCATCTTGCCGTAGGCCATATCGACCGCCGACAGGCTGTCGTACTTCGAGCCGACGGTGATGATCGGAATCAGCTTCTGCGCCGGTTCGCGCCGCACGTCGGGATCGTTGAAGGCTTCGCGCTGGCCGTCGTCGGTATCGACGTGGCCGGGCAGACGGCGCGCCGGATCTTCCGGTGGCTTGTGCGCCTTGAGCGCGGCGTTTTCGGTTTCGAGCGCGTCCACGCGGGCAGCTTTGGCCTTCAAGTCGGCGTCTTCGCGTTCCTTGGTGGCCCGCTCGCGTTCCTCTTTGAGCATGTCGGCGACCAGCTTGGCCGCCGTGTCTTTGGTCAGAACATCTTGTTCTGGCATGGTTGTTCCCTCCATAGGAGTAGATGAAGTTGGGTTTGAATGCGCAGCATCCGATGGACCCTTAGCTGCCTGCTCTGTCTGCGTATCGCCCTCACTGGCAGATTCCACATTCAGCAGGTCGGGCACAGCCCAGCCGGCGCTTTTGTACGCTTGAGAGACAGCCGCCGCATCACTGAAATGCTTGCGGCTGGTGACTTCTGTATCACGGGGCTCGGCGGGCGTGGGCGTCATGCTGCCTTCCACGATGGGCCAGCGTTTGATCTTCCCGCTGCGCTCGACCTGAACCATGTGCGGCAGACTGCCGCTCGACCAGCCGAGTTTGCCTTCTTGCACCAGGCGTTCAATCGCTCGCACGTACTGGTCCCGCATGTCGAGTTGACCCTCGACCCACAGCCCCACGTCGTTGACCACGAAGGTGTCGAGCTGGCCGATCATCTTCGTTTGCAAGGTGCCATCCAGCCCATGGTGGTAGAGCACCGGGCGGACAGGATACCACTTCAGTGCCAGGTCCGTGTCGCGCGTGAAGAACTCCCCCTGCAAGTCTTTGCGGGAGGAATCGCCCCAGATCACCAGGTACCCGCCGATCCGCCCCGGTTTGTCCAGGGCCTTGACGGCGGTTTTGGCTTCCTTCACCGCGGCGTTGGCTTGCATCATCGCTTCGCCCTCGTCACCGGTGCGATCCAGCACGTCCTCGAAGACGGCGATCCATTTCTTTCGCTTCTCTTCGGGCAGCTCCAAAACGTGCTTTGGCAGAGAGGGGTCATTCGGGCTGTTGTAGGGCATTGTTCGCCTCCACACTGAATTTCATCTTCAAATCGGTATCACCCACCACCTCGAAACTGACCAGCTTCAGGCGCGGGTCGATCATCCCCAACCCCCGCTGCAGCTCTTCCTGGGAGACGCTGGCATAATAACCGGCGGCTTCGCGCATCACGATCTCATACGGGCCACCCTCGGCCTGTTGGCACGATTGCACCTGCTTACGCAGCACGCGCTCGAATTCAGCCTTGATGGGGGCTGGCAGTGACTCAGGCCATTGAACCGTCATGATCGTGTCCTCGTGTTCGTGATCCGCTTTGCCGGCAGCGGTCGGTATCCGGTCGATCCGCCCCACCGATCGCCCTTCGGCCTTGTGGAGCTGGCAGCCGCAGAAGAAGCCCTTACAAATCAGGCGGCTCGAATTCGGCACCAGATCGAAGGTGTGCCAGACCTTGAGCCGGTGGATCTGCTTGGCCGCCTCGAGACAGGTCAGGCAGTTTTGTTTGAGCGGGTTATACGACCAGCTGTACAGCCCGTTTTTATCGGCGCTGACCAGCCCCGCCTGGTACAAGGGCAGCACGCTCTTGTTAAACCATAGGGCCGGTTTGACGGCGGCCTGGCCGTCACTCACCCCGCGCTCGGTTCGAAATACCACGCGCCCCAGCTCAGTGACGTATTGGCTCTGGGTGCCCAACAACCCGTCGAG
>CALMMH010000478.1 GCA_937868145.1 uncultured Phycisphaerales bacterium | reverse complement strand
ATCGCGAACCCACGGGGAAGAAGCCGGCGGAGAGGTTGAACTGCGGGTTCTGCGTCATGTCGCAGTAGTTCCAGGCGGGAAGCCAGCGGAACATGACCGTGCCGGCGGCGTCCTTCCTGACCGCGAGGTCGCACTTGCTGTCGATGGAATTGGCGGTCCCGCCGGCTTGCGTCGGATCCACGTGGAAGATGCCGCCTTCGATGGCCCAGCCCGTCGGGACAAGGAACGAACACGCGTGTTCTTTCGGTTCCCACTCCCGCTGGAAACGAACCACGGCCTCGCCCGCATTATTGTCCTCTTTGGGCTCTTCCTGGACCGCGGCGGGCGTGTCGGATGTGTCGGGTTTCTTGCCGCGCAGCCGCGAGAACATTCCCGCCTGGGAGAGATCGACCAGGGTCAGGAGCACTATGCCAACCAGTATGGATGTTCGCGTCGCCATTCTCAACCTCCTGTTCGCTGTACGCGGGTTCTGCAATCTCCGCGTCCGATCCGTGTCAGACATCGGAACGCCAACTGAACCGCTATTATGACCGAGGGAATCGGGAAAAGCAACGGGGACGATTGCACGACATCAGGCAAGTTGACGTCCGTTTGGATTGCCGGTACGCTGTGCCCATGATTGGAGGCTGTGCGTCCGCGATGCGAAAATCCACGGCGGTTTGCGTGTATGTCAACACCCTCGGGGCGTTGGCGTTGAGCCTGTTTTTCTTCATCCTCCCGGTGTTTCTGGTGTTATGGGATCTGAGCGATCCGGCCCTTCATGGAGCGGGCGTCCCTCGTTGCGCGTTCCGTTGGCATCGTGGATTGTCGCCGCGATATGAGAAGTGGGCTCGCGCCCGCGTCGCCGCCGGCAGGGCGTCGCAACTGGGTACGGGAGACATTTCCGGCACGGAGTGGCCGCTGTTCGGATCCGTCTTCTACCTGTGGGCCACTGAGTCGTTGGAGCAAGCGGCGCAAGAGGATCCGAGCCTGTGTCGTGTGCCGCCGAGCCAATACGCTCGCGGGGCGATCGAGGCGGCTGCGGCTCTGGTCGCCGACCCGAATCACGCCGGATGGGTTCGCCAGCACTGGGGCGACGAATACCTCCAGAAAGAAAATCTGTTCTATCGGATGCTGTTGATCAGCGCGTTGACCAGCTACCAGAAGCTTCTGGGCGACGCGCGATATGAGCCGCTCCTGCGAGGCCAGGTGGAATCGCTCGCCGGGGAACTGGACGAATCTCCTCACGGCTTGCTCGACGACTATCCGGGCCAGTGTTACCCGGTGGACATCCTGCCGGCGATCGCCGCCATTCGACGGGCGGACGTCGTGCTGGGCACGGACCACTCGGAGTTCGCGGCCCGGGCGATTCGCGGTTTCCAGGACGGGCGATTGGATCGAGCCACAGGGTTGCCTGCGTACGTGGTGGATTCGAAGACCGGCCGGGCCGAGGATTGCGCCCGCGGCGTCGGACTCTCATATATGCTGATCTGGGCCGCGGAACTCTGGCCGCAAACCGCGGAGAGCTGGTACGGCCAGTACGAGAAGCAATTCTGGCAGGAGGGGAGCTGGTTCGCCGGTTTCCGAGAGTATCCTCGCGACGTCGACGTCGGCTGGTTCAACATGGCGGACGTCGACGCCGGGCCTGTGATCGGCGGATACGGCGTCGGGGCCAGCGCCTTTGGCGTGGGGGCAGCGCGGGTAATGGGGCGGTCGGACCAGGCATACGAACTTGCGACCGAGACCTTGGCGATCTGCTGGCCTCTGCCCGGCGGGAGGTTGCTGACGCCTCGCATCCTGTCGAATGTGTCCGACGCGCCGTACTTGGGTGAGGCAGCGGTGCTCTTCGCGTTGACTCGGCGCACGCTGGCTCCGGTCCAGGGAGATCCGCGAGCCACGCTGCCGGCGATTGTGTACATCCCGCTTGCGGGCCTTCTCTTGATCGGAGCCGCCGAGATCGCGGTTTCGCTGCGGAGGCTCCGCCGATGGCGACGTGGCGATCCGCGATGGTGTGTGCCATTGCCTCAATGCCAGACGCTGATTTGGGCGATCCTCCTGGTCTGCGCGCCGGTCGTTTGGCTGTCTTTCGGCGCGGTGATTGGACTGGTGGTTCTCTTGGCCGCGATGACATTTCCCTTGCAGCGGAAACGGCCTCCAGCCGCGGCTCCCACCGACGATGGGGCGTCCGACTCGACCAGTTGATCCGTGCATCCCCATTAGAACGCTCTGCCTTGCAGCCGCGTATTGATCGAAGACGGACAGTCGGAATTGCACCAACTGGAACGTGCCGGCTGTACGCAGGCCCTCTCGGTGGATAGAATTCCTCGATGGTTGATTTGAACGATGCAAAACAGTTTCTGCCGACGACGCGCGAGGAAATGCGCCGCCGGGGCTGGGACCAGGCGGATGTGATCCTGGTCACCGGCGATGCCTATGTGGATCACCCGTCCTTCGGTGTGGCTCTGATCGGCCGGTGGCTGGAGAAGCTGGGCTACCGCGTGGCGATTCTGGCCCAGCCGGACTGGCGGAGCGTGGAGCCCTTCCGCTCGCTCGGAGCCCCGCGGTTGTTCTGGGGCATTACTTCCGGTTGCATCGACTCCCGATTGAACGACTACGCTTCGATGGGCAACCGTCGACAGGCCGACGTCTACAGTCCCGGCGGGGCCACCGGTCTACGGCCGGCGCGGCCGCTGTTGGCGTACGCGGCCCGCGCCCGCGAGGCGTATCCGCAGGTTCCCATCGTTCTCGGCGGTCTGGAGGCCAGCCTCCGCAGGCTCGTCCACTACGATTACATCTCGGACAAGATGATGCGGTCGGTGCTGGTGGACGCCAAGGCGGACCTGTTGGTCTTTGGCATGGGCGAGTTGGCGACCGCCGAGATCGCACGGCGTCTCGATCGCGGAGAATCGGTCGATGCGATGACGGATATCCCGGGCACGGCATACAAAGTGGTTCGCAACGTGACCGCGCCGGCGGATGCTGTGCGGCTGTCTTCGCTGACGCAGCAGACCGAGGACAAGCCTCAGGTCATGACGGCCTACGAGCAGTATCAGCAATTCGCTCGTCCCGGCTGCCGGCCGGTTGTTCAGGACCAGGACCCCGGCACGATTGTTGTGATGCCGCCGGCGAGGCCTTTGACTGGGGAGGAACTGGACGCCTTGTACGATCTGCCGTTCCTGCGGCAATGGCACCCGCGGTACACCAGTGAAGGCGGGATCGCGGCTTTGGAACCGGTGGCCTCCTCGATCACGACGCACCGCGGCTGCTACGGCGGCTGTTCGTTCTGCTCGATCTATTTCCATCAAGGCAAGGAGATCACCTCCCGCAGCATTCCGTCCCTGCTGGCGGAGGCGGATCGAATCGCGGCCGATCCCCGGTTTCGCGGCACGATCAGCGACATCGGCGGGCCCACCGCCAACATGTACGGCACGAGCTGCGGCGCCGACGAGCCTTGTTCGCGGATCAGTTGCGTTTATCCTTCGCTGTGCACGAATCTGAACCTCGACTTCGGCCCCTTGCTGGAGATGATGGAGGCGTTCGTCCGCTGGAAGGGCGGTCCCAAGAGTCGAAGGCATGTGTACGTCGCCTCCGGCGTTCGCCACGACCTGGCTCTGCAAAGCCCCGAATACCTCGATATGCTCGTCAAGCATTTCGTGGGCGGGCATTTGAAGGTGGCCCCCGAGCACTACTGCGACAGTGTCCTGCGATTGATGGGCAAGCCCTCGTTCGACAGCTTTCGCGAGTTCGAAAGCCGATTCGACGAGGCTTGCCGCAAAGCCGGGCGAGAGTACTATCTCGTGCCATATTTCATCAGCTCGCATCCCGGCTGCACGCTCGAAGACGCGGTCAAGCTGACGGAGTATCTGGTCTCACGCAATTGGCAGCCTCGCCAGATCCAGGATTTTGTACCCGTGCCGTTGACGCGGTCGACCGCGATGTACGTTTCCGGACAGGACGCAAAAGGGCGAAAGCTCCACATCCCCAGCGGCCGCCACGAGAAGCGGCTCCAGGCGGCTCTGCTGCAGTACTATCGCGGCGACAACGCCAAGCTCCTCGCGGAGTACCTGCGGACGAGCGACCATGCCGGCCTCCTGAAAGACATGCAACGGATCTGGTCCGCCAAGCGACGTCGAAGGTAGTCTGGGCCGCCGGATTCGTGTCCGGCTCTTGCAGGGGGCGGCTCTTGGGGGTAGATTCATATGGCAAGTCGTGAATCTCGAACATCGAATGGTGCATCTGGAAAGTGATGGTATGCTTGCGGGAGTCTTCCCCAAGGGCGGGGTCGAGAACTGGGCCGGGCCGCTCGGACTGATCGTCCATCATGCTCTCTTGCTGTTTGCCGTCGTCAATCCGATCGGCAATATCCCGGTCTACGCCGACTTGACGCGGGAGTTGAAGAACCAGGAACGCAGCCACGTCATGAATCTCGCGGTCGTCACGTCGCTGTTCGTGGTGATTCTCTTCGCCGTGATCGGGGACTGGAGCCTCGTCTATCTGTTCAATGTGCGTGTGAACGAGCTCGCGATCGCCGGCGGCGTCCTGCTGTTCATCATCGCCCTTCGCGGCGTGACCTCGAACGGAACGGTGTACCAGCAATCCAAGGACCCCAGGATGCTCGCGGTCTTTCCGATCGCCTTCCCCATCATGGTCGGTCCCGGCGCCATCACGATCACCATCATCACGACGCAAGCCATCGGTCAGGTGCTGATGATCTGCACCGCGATCGTCACGTTCGCCTTCGTGTTCCTGATCGCGAGAAACGCCTATCTGCTCATGCGGCTGATCGGGCCATACGCCAGCATGATGATCGCCCGGCTCTTCTACATCTTCCTGGCGGCCAAGGCCGTCGCTATGGTCCTCCACGGCGTGACGGAGTTCATTCGAGGCTTCTCTTCTTCGGCCGATCCCAATGCTGTTGCCATGCTGTTCTAGCCGGTTGGCGGGGCGGGTCGATTGAGCGACGGAAGCGGCGTGCCGGGGATCAGTCCGATGTCCTGACCGCTGCGGACCGACGCCCACGGTTCGAGATAGATCCCTACCGATGCGACCGAGACGCCCTCCGGCAGGATGGACCACCGGTTGAGCACGCCTCCGATCGCCGCCGGGATGGGGTTGTCGCCAAACTGCATCCGCAGCGCCGCCCGATATCGTGGTTCCTCGTAGGACCGGAATTGCACCGGCGTCCCGGGAGTCACTTGGTCGGACAGGCGTCGGAGCAACTCTTCGACAGCCCGCAACTCCAGGGGCTCCGGCTGTTTCCAGAGCAGGCACAGAGCGTCGCTCATGCAGCCGCCGGCTCTCATCCGTTCGGTGAACGCCTCACGTGTGGTCTTCTTTCCCAACAACTCGCCCATTGTAAGAACGGCGCCGTCCTCATCCCTGATCAGCAAGGCCCTCTCGCCGGAGATGAAGGCGCCTCTCGGTTCCTCGGCGAAGCCGGGCGGGAGCATGTACGACAAGGCTTCGGCTCGGTTGTCGAACAGTCGCTGGGTCGCCGCCGAAAGGTCGACTTGCGAAAGATCCACCTGCCACGGCCTGAACTCGGGCAGCGCCGCACGGATCGCGTTGGCGGCGGCTCCCACGGGATGGCATGGGTCACAGGCTCGCTCGGAGGGCTCGCAGACCAGCTTGAGCGATTCGCGGATCCGGAGACAAGAGAGGTTTCTGTCCACGTTTTCGGATCGATTCCATGTGGCGGTTTCTGAACTCTTGGAGCAGCTCTCTCGGCACGGGTCGCAGGCTCATAGCCTTGCGCATGACCTTGTAGAACGCCTCCGAATCCAGTCCCTCGGCCGCTGCTTCCTGGAGTTGTTGGACGAGTCGTTCGCGTTCGGCATCCATGAGCTTGCTCCCTTCAAGAATATGTCCGAGAGGGCGCAAAAGACAACGGTTTACAGCGTCACCCCAAACAAGCGGCTCTGGCCCTTGCACAGACTACCGTTGTTGCGGACGTTGTCTGCCTTCACGGCCGCCACGCGGCTGATCCGGATGGATGGGGGTTCGAGCCCCTCGCACCTCCATCGGGATTGAGTACAAGGAGGTCCGCGCGGTGATGAACAGGGTCCGGTTGTCCGGGCCGCCAAAGGTGAGGTTCGCCGGGCCCTCGGGGACCGGGATCTCCGCGAGTTTCTCGCCTCGCCGATTGTAGACCGAAACCAGGTTGCTCGTCAGGTAGACGTTGCTTCGGGCGTCGAGAGTCAGGCCGTCGGAACCTTGCTTGGCGAAGAGTTGCTTGGCCGACAGCGTGCCGTCGCTGTTGATGCGATAGGAGTAGGTTTGGTCGGCCCCCTGGTCGGCGATGTAGAGCCGCCGGCCGTTGGGCGTGCCGATGACGCCGTTCGGGCGGACCATGTCGCTGACGACGCGGATCACCTTCTTGCGGTCCGGCGTCAGATAGTAGACGTGCTCGCCGTCCATCTCCATGCCGTCGCGACTGCCGTAGCGGGGGTCCGTGAAGTAGACTCCCCCGTTGGGGTCGATCCACAGGTCGTTCGGGCTGTTGAACCGCTTGCCATCATACTTGTCCGCCAGCACGGTGACCTCGCCCTTGGGCGAAATGGAGACCAGTCGCCGTTCGTCGCCCTGGCAGGCCAGCAGGTTGCCGTCTTTGTCGAAGTACAGCCCGTTGGCCCCGCCGGAGTTTTCCACGAAGGTGCTGAGCGTGCCGTCCGCGACGGACCACTTGAGAATGCGATTGGCGGGGATGTCCGTGAAGTAGACGTTCCCCTGCGCGTCCGCCGCAGGCCCTTCGGTGAACTTGAAATCCCCGGCCAACTTCTGGGCCTGCGCTCCGGCCGCGATTACGGCGGTGGTTTCCTGGGCGAGGGTTGCCGTCGTCGCCGCGATGACCAACGCGATTGCGAATCTCTTTGCCTGCATATGATTTCCCTTTCCTTTGGAGATGAGTGTACCCATGGGGCGTCCGGGGAGCAATCCTCCAGGGAATGGATATTGATCTTGTGCGTTTCCGCCGATAGGCTTGTGAACGGCATGAACGGAGCCGCATGCAGCGGCTTTCAACAGGAGATGACGTGTGAATATTGTCGAAGCGACGGCTGCCGACGCGGCGGCGATTCTGCATCTGCAACGACTTGCGTATCGGAGCGAGGCGAGGATCTACGACGACGACCAGATCCCGCCTCTGACTCAGACCCTCGCGCAGGTCGAGAGGGAATTCGCCGATCTCGTCTTCCTGAAGGCGACGGCCGACGACGGCGTCCTCCTCGGTTCGGTGAGAGCGCACGAACGAGACGGAACCTGCTTCATCGGCCGGCTGATCGTGCATCCCGACCATCAGGGCAGGGGAATCGGCGTCGAGCTTATGAAGGGGATCGAATCGCGATTCGCCCGCGCGAAGCGGTTCGAGCTGTTCACCGGCCACAAGAGCGAGCGGAATCTGCGATTCTACCAGAGGCTTGGATACAACGTGTTCAAAGAAGAGCAGGTCACGGACGCTCTCACGCTCGTGTTCCTGCAGAAACGCAATTCCCTGGCGACAGCCGATGTCTCTGCACGCCGATGAATGGGGACGCCGCTGCGGGCTGTCATGGTCGCCTGGAATCGGTGGCAATCCCGAGGTCAATGTGATAGACTGCCTGTCGGGCCTTCCGGCCGGCGGGGGGCCGAAGAGTCGTCTTTGTTCGGTGGAGTCGCATGGCGTCGGTCGCGTCTGACAAACAGCGGTTTTCGCTCCGGAAGATCCTCAGCTTTCTGGGGCCCGCGTTTCTCATCACTGTCGGGTTCATCGATCCCGGCAACTGGGCCACGAACATCGAGGGGGGATCGCGATTCGGCTACGAGTTGCTCTGGGTCATCACCCTGAGCACGATCATGCTGATCGTC
>CALMMH010000477.1 GCA_937868145.1 uncultured Phycisphaerales bacterium | reverse complement strand
TCCAGCGTGATGATGCCGCCGTCCTTCGCGCCCGTCACCGACGTCACGATTTGCCCGCACTCCTCCGCGGTCGGCTTTTCGAAGGCTCCCCAACAGAGCGTCAGTTCAGGAGGAGACCATCGCGGCATTCGTGTCGATCTCCTCGAACTTCGCGAGCATAGGCGCAATCTTCCGGAAGCCTCGCACCCTGAGCTTTTCGCCGCGCTTGGCCACTACGTGGCAGATTCTGAGGAGCATCGAGATCCCCGGAACGATCCACCGCGCGCCGAGGTCGTCACGGTACCGCGAGCACCTGTTCTTTTGACGCTGCTTGAGGAGGCTCAGCGCCTTCCCCGAAAGCGCGCCGGACCCCTTCACATACTCCGGGTCCAAGAAGACCACCGCGAGCCCTTCGCAGATTTTGAGCCGCAGATCACGTGCGTCGTCGTCCAGCGCTTTCAGTGCCTCACCCGGAAGCGTGTGGAGCTTCACGACAGTGTCTTTGTCCGTGTACTGCCACGGATATTGGCCGCCCTTTTTGCGCGCGCCGCTGCTTTTATGCATCGCCGTGCCCGAGCCGCCCGCCGCCGGATAGCCGCCGACCACCGGGTTGGCCGTTGTGCCGACGCCGCCTTCGCGGGTTGCGGGGATCACCGCGGTACGCCCGCCGGCGCTCGGATTGAATCCCGGATCCACGCCGCATTCGGTCCACTGAGGATCGCCGGCCATAAGCGCCGACGCGTGACGCTGGGAGAGCACCTGGTCGAGCCGCTCCACCTCGTCCAGCATGTGCTCCCCGATGGCGTGCCCGTCGATCGTGCCTGCCATCTTCGCGCCGCGCATGAAGGGGTACCAGATCACCGGGCAGAAGCCCCACCCGTGCTCGATCCTGGATTCCGGCTTCCACTTCGCGGTCGCTGCGTTGACCGTTTGGGTCAATTCGACCGCTTGCATGGTCGTATCGCTCACCGCGTCGATTTCACGGCGGTAGAGCATCGGGCGAACGCGCCAGCGGCCCGCCTGATCTTGATACTCGGCGAGGTACGGATACTGGATCACCAGCTTCGAAACCGAGTCGTCCGGCGCCAAGGTAGGCTCGCACCACCATGCGGAGACGAGATCGCAAAACGGTTTCCCGTCTCGCACGCCAAAGACGCCACACGTCGAGCTTTGCGCCTGAGCGCTGGCGAACGCCTCGCTGGTAACCGGCTCGAACCGAGCCGCTTTGGCCAGCTTGCCCATGAATTTGTCGAGGCCCGCGGATTCGTCCTCCGAGAGGTCGCCCTCTTCGGCGTCCGGGTCTTCCTCGCCGTCACCCTCTGGCTTCGAGGTGACCGTAGGGAACCTACCGTCGCCCATCACGAGATCAACGTTGGACTCGATGGCCTCGGCGAGGATGAGGTAGACTATGCACGGCGCCCGTTCTTCGGTCGGCACCGACGTATCCCAGTAGCCCTTCCGCCCGTCGTACTGTTGGCCGTTGACGTAGGCCTCATACCGCCGGATACGCTGCGCGCGCGGCGAGAGCGCATCGTTGGCGAGGCGCATCGCTTCGCTGTAGCCGGGGAGGTCGCTCATTCGGGCTCGCCAACCTGGCCAAGCTCATTGGAGCCGCTGCACCGGTAGCCGTGCCAGGTGGCCTTTGGGCACCGCTTATTGTGGCAGATTTCGCAGAGCAACATTTCGCGGATCGCCGGATTCTCGAAACCGAGATCGGGCCGATCGACGCATCGCTTGCACCGGCACGGGCCAGACATCGAATCGAGAATCCCGGCCGCCGCCGGGTTGTCGGCAAGGAGTTGTCGCAGTGTCGGCCCTTGGCTCATTCGTAGACTTGTCCGTCCGGTCGATAAGGGTCGTATGCCGAGACCGTGGCCACTGGCCGAGAAGCAGCGTGGATGGCGAGGGCAAGCGCCCAAGCTCGGTCCGCGTGACCGTCCTCTGTCACCGGCGCGTCATAGCGGACGTTGCCCGCGCTCGTGATGATTCGCCGCACCGCGCAGAGATCGTTCCGAAGGTCCGCGTCGTCCCGAGGGATTCGGATCTGACGGTCCGAGAAGCGCTGGAAGAGCGTCGTGGCCAAATCTTCCTTCGTGTTCAGCGTGAAGACCACCGGCTCGACGCGATGCTTTCCGTGCATCGCGACGAGTTCCTCAGCGGGGAAGGTGCCCATTCCAGTGGCGTCCACCGCGAGCCGCCGGCAGCCGAACTTCCCGAGCGCTTGGGAGGCAAGATCGCGGATGTCCGCGCCCGATGTCCGTTTCTTCGACAGAACGATCTGGACGTAGATGACGCCGAGTGGACCAACCTTGACGACGACGAGCACCGTCCGGTCGTTCGTCCGCCCGATGTCCAGCCCGCCGTAGCACTCGCCCTCGTAGCAGTAGAGATCCTCGACGCTCGCCGCCGTGATGAGATCAGTCGGGATATATTGCTCATTCGAGTCGAGGAACGAACACCCGAACAGCTGGTCGAAAAGCCGCAAGTCACCGCGGCTCATGCGCCTACATTCCGCGAGGTCCACCTTCAATCCGTCGGCTATCGCCTGATGGATCGTGATCGAGTGCTTCGAGTACCCTTCGTTGGCTTTCGGCTCGGTCCAAAGCTGGTGCCAAAGATTCCCAGTGCCATTCGGCGTCGAGGCTACCCGGAGCTTCGACTCGCCGTGCATGACGACCGCCGCCGCGCCGTCCCAAACCTTTTTCGCGTCGGTATGGTAACCGAACTCATCCAGGATGACGTTCCCGGAGAATGACCGGCCAGCGGAGGATGATGGGAGTGCGATGATCCGCCCACCCGACGCAAACCGGACTTCCTCACCGACGCGGTATTTGGCACCCCTCGGCGCGGCCCACTTCGAGCCCATCGCGACCAGCGCGAGAGCGTGGCGCTCCGCCTTCCCCAGGACCTCCAGAGCCTCGCGCTCGCCGACCGAGACCACTGTCGTCACTTCGCCGAGCATCGCGCCCCAGAGCGCTCCGCAGGCGCCTAGAACGTGGGAGGCGCCAATCTGCCGGCTCTTGAGCCAGAGGCTGTAACGCGTCTCATCGAGCAGCCAGTCGATCTGGTAGTTGTAGAGGCTAGTCAGCCAGAGTTCAACCGCTTGGCTTTCCCTCGCCGGCAGCGCCTGGAGTAGCGCTCGCCTCATCGCCACCGTTCCCGGTGACAGCACTTCCGCCATGAGGCCCCACATCCCCCAAGATGTCTCGCAATCGCCGCCGAGCTTCCGCCGGAGAGATCCCAGAATCCTTCGCCGGGTCTTCCGCGTCCGCGCCGGAGTAGTGGAGTTTCCGGTCCAGCGCCTTGAGTTCCAGCGTTTTCAGCGCGGCGTAATTCCGATGGTCTTCCGGGTCGACTTTCCGAGCCCGCTCGGCCACTTCGGCCCGGATGCCTTCGATATGGTCGATGTCCGAAATGACCGTCTTCGAGAGGTGCTCCCGGAGGACCACCTTCGCGATATCGGCTCGAGCGTGGCGCTCCCGTGCGGCGTGAACCGCGATCGTCTTGTAGGAGACCTCGACTCCGCACTCCTCGCGGAGCCACCGGCTTACCTCGCGAGTACTGTTACCCTTGCCGAGTCGGACGAGAATTTCCGGCCAGCGGTCGGGGGGGATAGCGGGAGACGTCATGCCTGTTACGGTCTCTGGGAGAGCGTTACGCCACTGTTACGGGCCCCACCGCCACCCTAGCGCGGGCACCGAGGAGGGGGAGCCTCTGGCCGCGGTCCGGATGGGTCACCCCGATGCGAACAGGGTCATTTAGGATCCTGCACCTTGAGGTCGCTTCCGGTCGCTTCCGGTCGTTCGGTCGAGCTGCGTCGTATCCGTTCGCATTCCTGGCAGAAGAGTTCCCACCCGCCATCCAAATCCCCCGGTGATGCTCACCTGCAAAGCCTACCAGAGGTGGCGGCGCGGTTGAAAGTTGCGCACCGCGAACGCTTGAGCGGTCGGCGGACGAGCCCAGCCCCACCGCCGAGCACACCACCCGCCCTTTTTCTGCGTCGATGTAGCTCGCGAGCACGCACATCACCTCGGGAATGCCCAGGCGTTCCCGCAGAGTGCCGAGTTCCGATAGAAACACTTCGTGTGCCGCCCTCGCGGCTTCCTCGGACGCTACTGGCTTTCGTAGCCTCGCGTACATCTCGGGATCTTGCTTGACCGTCATCTGAACCCCTTTTCTCTCGCATTCATCGCCGCTACCGTCCTCGAGAGCATCCCGATCCGGTTCACCGCGACGTCAAGAAGTGCCGCCAGCTCGTCCACGCGCTTTTCCAAGGCTTCCACCCGCGTCACCGTTTCGTTTGGGTCGATCAGCCCTAGCTGATGCAGCGCCCCGCGCGTGATGCGGTATCGAGGTAGCTTGGCGCCGCCCTCGCGCTGCAAGAGCGTTCCGCCGTGTAGCGCGTCCTGCCTCAGCAGATAGGCGCGCATTCGCCGGAGCGAGATACCGGAGACCTTCGCCGCCTCCGCCATTGTGTAGAGGCGCCTCTTATCGACCACGCAACACCGGCGCACCCGCCATCGTGGCCTCAGCCTTTTCGCGCCGGATCGCCTTCTTCCGTCGCTCTTCCCCTTCGATCTCCCAGATCACCGCCTCGCGCTGCTCCTGATAGGCCGCGAGCGCCGCCGCCTTGATCTCGCCTGCCTCGTCGAGGATGGCACGGAAAAGCCCGTCGTTTCCCTTCCCTGCCTCGTCCTCGAGGAAGCGGAGCAGTTCCACTGGAGCGCCTCCGCTCCCCCGTTGCGTTCGCCGCGCATAGGCGCTCCAGGCTCGCTCACACACGATCGCGAGGCCGACATGCGAGACACGCGCGCGGGTCAACCGCTGCTCGAGCAGAGCCCCAGGCCCTTCCGTCGCCGCGAGCAACTGCGGAGACCCGCTCGACCAATGGCGCGGCTCGAACGCGAGCCGAAGCGCCAGGAAGGTTCCGCCGTCGATTCGCCGAAGCGTCCGATCGATGCGAGACATCTCGGCAACCTGCCTCGAGTGACGCGAACCGTGGTAGTGCGAATGGACCCGATTCGAGGCCGCCTCGTCGAACACGCGGCCGCCGCCGCCCTCGTAGGACTGCGCGCCGAAGCCAATCGCCGCCCCGCTCGACGAGAACCACCAGTTGAGATCGTCCTCGGCTTCTTTGAGATACGGCTCGCGCGATTGGTCGTTCATTTGCCCGCCTCGCAGCACGAGGATTGTCGTCCGTCGCGAACCATCCACCGATCGAGGTCGTTCATTCGGGGTATTAC
>CALMMH010000476.1 GCA_937868145.1 uncultured Phycisphaerales bacterium | reverse complement strand
GCGACCCATCGCGTCGTCGGCGGAATCGACGGTTTCAACCGACGGGAGTTCATCCTGCGTCTGGCTTCCGGCTTCACCGTGATGAAGATCGGCAGCAAGCAGGACATGCTCAAGATCATGAGGGCCGTGCACGAGCGGGATGAGACTCCCCTGGGCATCTACCTGGGCAACGGTAATTTCTGCGTCGCCGTGCTCAAGGACAAATCCCTCATGAAGGCCGCGGCCCCGGACAAGAGCGAGGCCTGGCAAACGCTCGACGTTGCGGTGCTCCAGAAACTCATCCTGGAGGGCCTGCTCGGCCTGACCGAGGAGAAGATGGGCAACTCCGAGTACGTCGAGTACGTCAAGGACACGCCCAACGCCATCGACGAGATCATCCGCCAGATCGATTCCGGCCGCAAGCAAGTTGCGTTCTTCACGAATCCGGTGAAGATGCAGCGGCTGGCGAAGATCGCCGACGCCGGCGAACGGATGCCTCATAAATCAACCTATTTCTACCCGAAGATGTATACGGGACTTACGATCCAGAAACTGTAACTATTGGAGAGCCCAAATGGCAGACTGGAAGAACCCGCCGAGATTGTTCATCCCTGGCCCTGTGAAGGTCAACGAAGACGTCCTGCAGCAACTGGCCCGCCCGACGCTGGGTCATCGCGACAAGGAGTACGGCGTCCTCCACGGCGAAGTCGCGGACATGCTCAAGAAGCTGCTGTTCACGAATCAGTATATTTTCCTCTCGACCTCAAGCGGTTCAGGCCTCTGGGAAGCCTCGATCCGCAACTGCGTGCACCCCGATGAGACCGTCCTGGCCACCTGCTGCGGTGCGTTCAGCGACAAGTGGGGCGATGTGGTGAAAGAATGCGGCCGCAAGGTCGATCTGCTCAAGGTCGAATGGGGCAAGCCCACCCTGCCCGAAGAGATCGACGCCAAGCTTTCCTCCGGCAAGTACGCCGCGATCACGCTCATCTACAACGAGACGAGCACCGGGTTGATGAACCCGATCTACGACATCGCCAAGATGATGAAGGCCAAGCACCCGAACGTGCTGGTGTTCGTGGACGCCGTCAGCGGCATGATCGGCCAGCCGATTCACTTCGACGAACTCGGCTGGGACGTCGTGTTCGCGTCGGTGCAGAAGGCGTTCGCCCTGCCGCCGGGCTTCACGGTCGCGGCGGTGAGCAAACGGGCCGTCGAGAAGGCCAAGAGCGTGCCCGCCCGCGGATACTACTTCGATTTCATCCAGTGGGCCAAGGCCGCGGAGAAGAATCAGACGCTCGTGACCCCGAGCATTCCGCACATCATGGGCCTGCACTACCAGTGCACGAAATTCGTCAACGAAGGCATCGAGAACGTCTGGGCTCGGCACAAGAAGATGGCCGAGTTCTGCCGGGGTTGGGCCAAGAGCAAGGGCTTCGAGCTGTTCTGCGAGGAGAAATACGCTTCGAACACCCTGACGACGATCAAGAACACCCGCGGCATCAACGTCGGCGACGTCATCAAGGCCGTCAAGCTGAAGCACAATACCGTCTTCAGCGCCGGCTACGGCGACCTCAAGGACAAGACCTTCCGCATCGCGCACATGGGCGACATCACGCTCCAGGAAGTGCAGGAGCTCTGCGGTTGGATCGGCGAAGAAATCGGCGGTTGAGCCCGCGCAACACCGTGATAGGAACGCCAGACGACCCCGTTCACGCGATGGACGGGGTCGCTTTCTTTGGACTGGAAAGGACCTCTTTGCCCACCCGGTGTCATCGCATATAATGGCGATGGTGCAATCGCCGACCCAGGACAGTCACACGGCGATGCGGGGCTCCTTTGGAAAGACAGCATGGATCTATCGATCGTTATACCGGCCTTCGAGGAAAGCAGGAAGATCGCCCGAGACATCAAGGCGGCGGCGGAGTTCCTGGAAGCGAACTCACTCAAGGGAGAAATCATCGTCGTCGACGACGGAAGCCAGGACCGAACCGCGGAGGCGGCCCGGGAGGTTCATGTCCCGCCGTCGGTGAAGCTCAACGTGATTCGTTACGAGCAGCATCGGGGCAAGGGCTACGGCGTTCGCACGGGCATGAAAGCCTCGACGGGCCAATACGCGATGTTCGCCGATTGCGGCCTGTGCATCCCCTACGGCGACGCCCTGCTGGGGTTGGAGATGCTCAAAGGCGGTCAATTCGACATCGCCCACGGCTCCCGGCGGCACATCCAAAGCGACATCCTGCAGGACCAGCCGTGGCACCGCCGGTTCCTGTCCCGCACGTTCAAATTCACAGTCCGCACGATGCTCGGCACCCCGCGGGAATTGACCGACACGCAATGCGGATTCAAGATCTACAAGGGCGACGTCGCGAGGGAACTCTACGGCCTGTGCACAACCGACGGTTTTCTCTTCGACATCGAGATCATCTTGCGAGCCGTTCGCAAGAGCTACCGCATCGGCGAGTTCCCCGTCGAGTGGGCCTGCGATCCGGACAGCCGGCTCTCGGTCGCCAGAACCCCGTGGCCCGTGCTCGCGGAATTGTACAAGCTCAAACGGGCGATGGCCCGGGATCTGCGATAGACTTGGCAAGTCACAAGAGAGGAGAATGCGATTGCCGAGCCCGAATGGTGGTTCGGACCCGGCAATCTTTCATCTACAGTCTGAATTACCCCACGAGGGACTCCTGCAGTTTCTCGGCCTTCTGGAAGACGAAACCGTGGGCGTCGGCGTCGATACGGATCGTGTCCCCGTCGTTAAACTTGCCGGCGAGCAGCTCCATGGCCAGCGGGTTCTCCACCTGCTGCTGGATCGTCCGCTTGAGCGGCCGGGCGCCGAAAACCGGGTCGTACCCCTGTTCCATGACCAATTCCCTGGCCTTGTCCGTGAACTCGATCCGCATCTTGCGGTCCTTGAGCCGGTCGGACAGGTAGCCGAGCTGGATGTCGACGATCTTTTTGAGGTGCTCGCGGCTGAGCATATGGAACACGATTACCTCGTCGATCCGGTTGAGGAACTCGGGCTTGAAGGTCTTCTTCAGCACGTCCTTGACGTGGGCTTCGATCTCCCAGTCGGCCCCCTGCTCTTCCGTCAGCTTCTGGATCTGCTGGCTGGCGATGTTGCTGGTCATGATGATGACGGTGTTTTTGAAGTCCACGGTGCGGCCCTTGCCGTCCGTGAGCCGGCCGTCGTCGAAGACCTGCAGCAGGACATTGAACACGTCCGGATGGGCCTTTTCGATTTCGTCGAGCAGGACCACCGAATAGGGCTTTCGCCGGATCGCTTCGGTGAGCCGGCCGCCCTCTTCGTAGCCGACGTAGCCCGGAGGGGCGCCGATCAGGCGCGCCACGGAGTGCGGCTCCATGAACTCGCTCATATCGACGCGGATCATCGCGTTGGGGTCGTTGAACAGGAAGTCCGCAAGGGCCTTGGCCAGTTCCGTCTTGCCGACGCCGGTGGGTCCCAGGAACAGGAACGTGCCGACCGGCCGGTTCGGATCGGACAGACCCGCCCGGCTTCTTCGCACCGCGTTGCACAAGGCCGCGACCGCCTCATCCTGGCCGACGACGCGTTTGCGGATCTGCTGCTCCATATGCATGAGCCGCTCCCGCTCGCCGGTGAGCAGCCGCGAGACCGGGATGCCCGTCCACTTGGCGACCACCTCGG
>CALMMH010000475.1 GCA_937868145.1 uncultured Phycisphaerales bacterium | reverse complement strand
GTCAATCCCGGATTGTCTCCTGTGATGCTCCTGCCGCCTTCGGGCGTGACCACGAAGGTATCCTCGATGCCGACCATCCCCACGCCGGCGATGCCCTTTTTCGGCTCGAGGGCCAGCACCATGCCCTCCTCCAGCGGCTCGTCGAATCCCGCCGCAAGCACCGGCATCTCGTCGATCTGCAGGCCGACTCCGTGGCCAAGGAAGTTCGCCCGCCGGCCTCCAAAGCCCATGAAGTTCTCCAGGAACTCCGCGGCCAGGCCGTCCATCACGCCGGCATAGATCTCCGAGGGGACGGCGCCGGGCCGGATCAACGAGGCCAACCGATGCTGGATCTCCACGCATCGCCTGTGGATCGCGATCGCCTCGTCCGGCAGAGGCCGGCCGAACAGGTAAACCATCGTCTTGTCCGTGTGATAGCCGTCGATTGCAAAGCCGACGTCGACGAACACCAAGTCGCCCCTGCGGAGTCTGCGGTCACGGCTGCCCAGGACCGGCGCTGCCGGCCCGATCCCCACGCATCCGCCGGGCCCGTCGAAGCTCGTGGGATGGATCGAATTTTCTCCAAAACCGATCTGACCCACCGCGATGTCCACGTTGAACATGCCGAAACGCACGGTTCCCTGGTGTCCTTCCCGGACCATGAGCGAGTACAGATCGCATCCGAACTCGGCCTCGCTCACCCCCTCGCGCAGCAGCGAAGGGACCTCCTCTTCCAGGACCCGCCTGTGTGCTGCCCCCGCCTTCTCCAGGATGGCCAGCTCATACGGGCTCTTCACCGCCCTCGTGCGGAGGGCCTGGGCGTCCATGGAGGCGACCTCCTTGCAGGGGAAGTACTTTCTGAACCGGCCAAGCAGGGCCAGAGGGACCACCTCCGCATCGACGTGGATGACCTCCCGCTGACCCGGCGCCGCAGGAGCGGCGTCGCGAAAGCCCTTCATCGGCCGGATGTCCGGAAACAGCGATTCCGCACAGGCCCGCTCATGGCTTCGGCGCACGCAGAACACCGCCGGGCCGTTGCGGGGGATCAGCAGGACCCCATCCTGCATCGTGCCTGTGAAGTAGTATTGGTTGATCCGGCCGAAGATCGCGGCCAGTTCCCAATTCGGATTCCCCGCATCCATGCAGGCCCTGAACCTGCGCATCCGGTCGTTCAGCTCTGTGATGGGCACTTTGGTCATGGTTGTCTCACGTTACGATTTCCACTTGCCTGGGGTCTGGAGACTGTCACAATCCATCACAGGATAGTGGCCAAATGACGGGGATGGAAGCAGATTTTGGGGAGGGTTCCATGCGGTGGCCCAGGGCGGTTCCTGTTGACGCGGGGAGAGGCATGGGGTAGGGTGCTGCCGTGGCGCGTCCGGCAAGAACTGCCTGATCGTGAGTCACGTGCATCGGGGCGTGGGCATCGCAGACGAATCATCCGTCCCGCCCAATCCGGCCGCGAACGAAACGGCAGGAAAAACGAATATGGTGTCGGCCGAATTCTCCCGGGGAATCGTGAGTATGGAGACAGAAGGACTGATCTACGCGTATCTGTTGGATGGACAAGGATCGGCCCGGAGGCTCGGCTGGGAGGACGTGGAGCGATGGAAGCCCGAGCAAGGCCCGATCTGGCTCCATTTCGATTACACCAGCCCGGAAACCGTCGCGTGGGTTTCCGACAAGAGCGGCCTGCATGAAGTGCCCGCGTCGGTGCTCTTGACCGAGGAAAGCCGCCCGCGAACGATCCTGATCGGAGGCGGGGTCCTGGTCGCCCTGCGGGGCGTGAATCAGAACCCCGGGTCGGATCCGGAGGACATGGTCGCCATCCGAGTCTGGTTCGACCAGACCCGCATCATCAGCACCCGCCGAAGAACGCTGCTTTCCGAGTCGGACATCGTCGAGTCGTTCGAACGAGGCGGAGGGCCCAGAACGACGGGCGAATTCATCGCCCATCTGGCGGACAGCCTCGTGTCGCGAATGGGAGACGTCGTGGAGGACACCGAAGATCGAGTGGCTCAAATGGAGCAGGATGTGATTGCCGTGGAAAGCCAGGCCTTGCGAACCCGGCTCTCCGAAGTGCGACGCGAGGCCATTCTGCTCAGGCGATACCTGTCTCCTCAAAAAGAGGCGATGACCAGGCTCTGCGCCGAGGAAGTCCCGTGGCTCGGCGACAACAACAGGCTGCGTCTGAAAGAGGCGACCGACCGCGTGGTGCGTTGCATCGAGGACCTGGATTCCGCCCGGGATCGAGCCGCCATCACGCAGGAGGAACTGGTCAACCGCCTCTCCGAGCAACTGAACGCGCGGATGTACGTCCTGTCGCTCGTGGCGGCGATCTTCCTTCCGCTGGGTTTCTTGACCGGCCTGCTGGGCATCAATGTCGGCGGCATTCCTGGGTCCGACCATCCCGCTGCGTTCCTGGTGTTCCTCCTGGTCCTGGCGGTAGTTGTCGTTCTGCAGATCCTCATCTTCAAGAGGAAGAGGTGGCTGTAACACGCCGCGGGATGAACATCCGCGAGCGAATCATCGGATTCACGGAGAAGAGATGAAGGAGATGTGCACGTATGGGTGGAACAGAACAACGAGGGAGATTCTATCGTCGATGCTTGACGATCTATGGGTTGGCGACGATGTCTCTGGCCGCGTCGTGCTCCGTGGCGGCAACGTCGGACCGTGGTCTGCTGGCGGGCGAGGTGTCCGAAGTGGCCGCCGGCGTGTGGCGCATCCGGTTTGGGAACCCCGAGCGGTTCGTGCCCACGTCGTTTCGCGAGCGGGACCCTCGGATCGTGTCCATCAACGCACTGACCGATCCGGGGACGCTGCCTTTCTCTCTGGAAGACATCCGCTGCCATCGCTTGTCCGGGCGATTGGCGGTCTATGTGCCCTGTGACGAACCGCAGGACGAGATCTACGGGTTCGGGCTCGATCCCCGCGTCTATCGCCAGAAGGGCTACCGCAAATGGCTGACCTTGTCCGCAGGAGTCGTTGGCGAAACGGGCGCCAGCCACGGACCGGTTCCGTTCTACGTCAGCACCAAGGGCTACGGCGTGTGGGTCGATACGGCCCGTGTGCCGTTCGTGCACGTGGCCCGTTTGACGCCCAAGGCTTCGCTGATGGGTTCCGCGGAGAATCAAGCCGGTGATCTCAAGACCTCGGTTTCGGAACTGTACGCCGCTCAGAAGGCATCGGGCAAGCCCGAGGTTGTGTTCGACATCCCCGCCGCGACGGGCGTGGACGTCTACGTCTTCGGCGGCCCCACGTTGCGTCAGGCCGTGCAGCGATACAATCTCTTCTCGGGCGGCGGCTGCATCCCTCCCATGTGGGGGCTCGGGCTCAAGTACCGGACCTATACGCAGGGCGACCACAAGACGGTGATGAACGTGGCCGAAACCCTGCGAAGGCAACACGTGCCGTGCGACGTGATCGGCCTGGAGCCCGGCTGGCAGACGAACGCCTATTCCTGCTCGCTGGTCTGGTCGGATCAGCGGTTCCCGAATCACCAGGACGTTGTGGACCGGCTCCGAGGCATGGGATATCAGATCAACCTGTGGGAGCACGCTTACATCCATCCGAGTTCTCCTCTCTTCGATTCGCTCAAGAGCCGCTCGGGCGATTTCCTCGTCTGGGGCGGGCTCGTGGTCGACTTCGTCGATCCGAAGGCCTTCGATCTCTACTCCCAGTACCACGACGCCGAATTCATTCAGCACGGCATCAGCGGCTTCAAGGCCGACGAATGCGACCGCCAACCGATCACGGACAGCACGCCGTTCAACTACCCGTACTGCTCGATCTTCCCCTCGGGCATCGACGGCGAACAGATGACCCAACTGTACGGATACCTCTACCAGCGCAGCATCTACACGGCCTTCAAGAAACACAATCTTCGCACGTGGGGCGACGTTCGCGCGACCGCGTCGCTGTCGGCGCCGCTGCCGTTCAATCTCTACAGCGACGCCTACGAGCAAGGCGAATACCTGCGGCAGCTGTTGAACGCCTCCTTCACCGGCCTGCTCTGGTCGCCGGAGGTGCGGGATGCTCCCACTCTCGATGAGTTCCTGACCCGGCTGGGCATCGCGGCCTTCGCGCCCCAGACGTGCCTGAACATCTGGTCGATCCCCAATCCCATCTGGACCCAGTTCGACGCGGAGAAGAATAAGAAGAACCTCCTCCTGCCCGAGGACGAGCAGCAGGAGGTGATCGCCAAAGTGCGCGAGCTGCTGAACCTGAGGATGAGCCTGCTGCCGTACTTCTACTCGGCCTTCTACCGGTATCGTTACGAGGGCCTGCCGCCGGCCAGGGCGCTGCCCATCGAGTATCCGCAGGATACGAAGGTCCGCGCCGTGGAGGACGCCTACCTCTTTGGCGACAATCTCCTGGTGGCCCCGATTCTCGGCAACAAGGACACCCGCAAGGTCTATCTGCCGGCCGGCAACGACTGGTGGGATTTCTACACGAACACGCGTTACCCCGGCGGCACCGAGCAACAGATCCAGACGTCTCCCGGCCGGGTGCCTCTGTTCGTCAGGGACAACTGCATCCTGCCGCTGGCCAAGCCCGTGGAACACGTGGCGGACGACACGGTGTTCGAGATCACCGCTCGCGTCTACGGCGACGAACCCGCCTCGTTCACGCTGTTCGAGGACGACGGCGTGAGCTTCGATTACGAGAAGGGCCGATTCAACAGAGTGACTCTCTCGTGGCGAAATGGGAAGGGGAACGTCGAACGCACGGGGTCCTTCCATCCTCATCGCTGCCAGATCGTCGCCTGGGACAAAATCGCTCCCGGCTCTTCACAATAATGAACTGCCGGTTCGGCATTTCGATGTCACGACTTCCGCTTGATTCGACTTTCCCGCAGGGGTATGATCCCTTTGACGTTTGAAGATACGCTCCCTCATGAAAGGACGTCACCCATGTTGCGTTTGTTTCTGGTGATTGTTGTCGTGTCGCTGGCCTTTGCTCTGAATCCGGCCGCTGCGGCGGAGAAGACGCTCACTGCTGCGGTCGCAATCGATCCGGCGGCGCCGGCCGTCGCGTACGACCGAATGCTCTTCGGCGGCTTCCTGGAGCATTTTCATCGCCAGGTCTACGGCGGCGTTTTCGAACCGGGCTCGTCGTTGGCCGACGCCAAGGGCTTCCGCAAGGACGTTATCGAGGCGGTGAAAGAGCTGCGCATGCCGATCGTGCGCTGGCCGGGCGGATGCTTCGTCAGCGCGTACCACTGGAAGGACGGCGTCGGCAAGGACCGCCAACCCAGTTGGGACAAGGCTTGGGGAGTGGAAGAGAGCAACGCCTTCGGCACGGATGAATTCGTCGAATGGTGCCGCCTGGTCGGGACCGAGCCCTACATCTGCGGCAACGCCGGCACCGGGACGCCGGAGGAGATGAGCGACTGGGTGGAGTACTGCAACCAGACGAAGGGCCGCTGGGCGAAGCTCCGCGCCGAGAACGGACACCCGGAGCCGTTCAACGTCCGCTACTGGTCGGTCGGCAACGAGAACTGGGGCGCCCATGAGATCGGCGCCAAGACGATCCAGGAGTGGGGCCTGTTCGTCCGCGAGACCGTGAAGATGATGCGCCGCGTCGACCCGTCGATCGTTCTCACGGCGGCCGCGCTGGGCGACGATTGGAATCGCAGCCTGCTCCAGCACGCCGGCGAGAATCTGCACATGATCTCGATCCATGGCTACTGGGACTATCTCTGGGTGAACGACAACCCCAGCGACTACGCCGCCTGCATGGTGAAATCGAGCGAACCCGAGGGGAGCATCGTCACCGTGGAGCGGCTGCTCGATTCGACCGGCTTCAAGGGCCGGATCACGATCGCCTTCGACGAATGGAACCTCCGCGGCTGGCACCATCCCGGCGTAATGACCGGCTTCGGTCCCGCGGAGATCAAAGCCCGCGACCGCAACGACTTCAACGGGACCTACACGATGGCCGATGCGCTGTTCTCCGCGTGCTTCCTCAACTCCTGCCTGCGTCATGCGGACACGGTCAGAATGGCCAACATCGCGCCCGTCGTGAACACCCGCGGGCCGCTGTACGTGCATCCCAAAGGCATAGTCAAGCGTACCACCTTTCACGTGATGAGCATGTACGCCAATTTGCTCGGGCCGCAGGTCGCCAAGGCCGCCGTGACGAGCGACCGATTCGGGGACGTGGCGGCTCTGGACGCGGTGGCGACGTGCGATGCCGCCGGCAAGGACTGGCGAATCGTATTGGTGAATCGCCACGCGACAGCGACGCTCAACTGCACGATCAAGCTGGGCGACAAACTCGTGACCGGCGAGTATCAAGCCACGATCCTCTCCGGCGACTCGCCCGACGCCTTCAACGACGTGGACAAGCCCAATCGAGTCGTGCCCCAGACAGCCAAGCTGAGGTTCACTGACGGAGTAGCCCAACTCCCGCCGCATTCGCTGGTCGTTCTCGAAATCCCCGGCAAGTAGCGGGACGCTGCGCTTCACGCAGAGGAAGTCCGGCCCTGATCCTGGCGGAATATCCGAAC
>CALMMH010000474.1 GCA_937868145.1 uncultured Phycisphaerales bacterium | reverse complement strand
TCGGGGCAAGGGTATCGGCAGAAAAATAGGCCATATCGAAGCCCTGGTCGCAGGGGTAGAACACGCCAAACGATCCAACCGATGGGAGAACGCCCCCCGCAAGGAGATCGTCTGGGGGCTGGAAGGCACGAGTCACACCTTTCACCAATGGACGGTGACTGAGGAGATCCCATTGCTCAAGGTTTGCTACGAAGGCTGTGCGCGGGTGTATTCGGTGGACTGGACAATAACCGATTCCAGATCCGGTGACCTTTGCCTGCAGCCACGTCAATCTCACAGAATGGGGAGCGTTCGCTCGATACATCACGAGGAGAAGGTCGGCCAACTCGCAGCGTGGTCTCGGGCGGCCCGCTCCTCGTTGTTCTGCGAATGTGACGTGGCTACGTGGGCCGTGATACTCTTCTGCCAGCGTTTGTCCGTGCAGACCCCGGAACACACCAATCAAAGAGCGAAGAAGCGGGAGTTCTCGTCGCTGTCCACGAGAAGCGGCGGCGAAGGCAGATTGTAGCTGAGCGCCCAGTGATGTCGCCGTGGTCAAGTACAGCATGTGGTTCGGTCCGGCCCCTCCAGGCTAACGCCAAGCCGCGTCTCCACCTCCGTGCGGAAGTTGAACAGTAGGCGGTCCAACTCCCATCCGTTGAGGCCCGCCTCCCTCGCCACGTCAAGATAGAATCTCTCTTCCTCGGCGTAGGGCATGGAGGAAGGCAAGCCCAGCGCCTTTGAAATCGCCTTGATCCGAACGTCCAGGGCGATGCTGTCCCGGAAATCCTCGTGATATACGTCCATCATGATGTTCCGCGCGTACTTCGGCCCGATGCCCGGGAACGATTTGAGGAATGCGATTTTGGCTTCCCGACCGGGCCGGGCGAGCAGCTTGGCCTTCGCCGCCTCCGGTCCGCCGAGGCGGGTGACGCACTCGAAGCAGCCAAGAATGTAGTCGGCTTTCTTGTCCGGCATCCGGATCCCGGCCGCCCGGCAGACCTTCTGCACCTGCGACGCGCGGGCTTGCGGAGTGAGTGCCGCGAGGGCGGTGTAGGTGATGCGCCGGTAGTTGGCTTGGTTGCCGATCAGGCCGTGCCAGCCGGAAGCCCGGCCCATCGTGGAGAAGCTCTGGAGCAGGTAGTGCCAGATGAAGTCAGGCCGAGCCAGACCGCTCTGCCCCTCCTTGTGCCGCTCAAGCTCCGCTCGCTTCTCGGCAGCAAGCACCCGAACCACGGCAACGAGCCGCGTCTTTGCTGCGGTCTTGTCCATCGCTCTACCTCGAATAATCAGGACAGTCACCTAGTTCTAGAGTCGACACATAGGTGAACGTTCCTAGTACCCTGCATGCCATTGTTGGACAGCGGGCGAGATCATGCCAGCCTACAGCTGCGCCACTTATCCCAAGCCCACAGTGCTCGATCCATGGTCCGTAGATCAACACCGCATTCTCGGGCAAGATCGCGGACTC
>CALMMH010000473.1 GCA_937868145.1 uncultured Phycisphaerales bacterium | reverse complement strand
GGTTGCCGACGATGAACTGGCGACGCCTGTCCGAATCGAGGCTGCCGGCAAGGTGATCGATACGGAAGTGGGGCATGCGGCCCCGTTTGTCTGCGACTTCGACGGGGACGGCGTCCAGGACCTGCTCGTCGGCCAGTTCGGAAACGGACAGCTCTGGATCTATCACAACGAGGGCACCGACGCCCAGCCCAAGCTCGCGGCGGGGACCAGGTTCAAGGAAGGGGGCAAAGACGGCACTGTGCCGTGTGGGTGATGCATCGGATTCGGTCCGCGTGTCGCGGACCTCAACGGCGACGGTTGCATGGATCTGCTCTCCGGCTCTTGGCCGGGTGAAATCTTCCTATTCCAGGGCGGCTCCGATCGGTCGTTCGCGGCCCCCGAGATGCTCAAGGACAAGACCGGCGAGATCATCAACGTCGGCGGCGGGATCCAGGAACAGCCCGACGGCGGCATCCTCATTCGAGGAAAGGCCGAGTGGGAAAGCACGGACGAAGGGACCTTCGTCACCTACCACGGCAAACGGATGAAGAGCACGCCGGACAAGCCCGTCTCCAGCACGGGCACGGCCTCCACGGTCCACCCGACCGATTGGGATGCCGACGGCGACCTGGACCTGATCGTCGGCAACACCCAGGGAGAAGTCTGGCTCGTTCCGAACGAGGGGACCGCGACGTCCTACACTTTCGGCAAAGAGCAGCAGCTCCAGGCCGGCGGCCAGCCGGTGCGAGTGGATGGCCGTGCCGGGCCGTACGCTGCGGATTGGGATGGCGACGGCGATCTCGACCTGATCGTCGGCTCCGAAAACGGCAGCGTCTGGCTGTACAGCAACACCGGCTCCGCCAAGTCGCCCGCGTTGGCGGCGGGCGTGCAGCTCGTGCCGCAGGGTCAGATCGAATATGGGCCGCAGGCTCCCAAAGAGCCCCGACGCGGCATTCGCTCGAAGGTCTGTGTCGCCGACTGGAATGGCGATGGTCGGCTCGATCTGCTCGTCGGCGACGTGGCTACGCTGAAGCCCGACCGTCCCGATCCGACGCCGGAGGAACTCGCGAAATACGATCAGATCCGCAAGGATTTGGAGCCTCTCGAGAAGCAGTTCAGCGAAGTGGTCCAGAAACTGCGGGGCGAGCAACGTCCCAAGACGGAAGAAGAGCAGAAGCAGGTTTACGACGAGTTGAGGAAAGTCCAGGAGCAGATGTCACCCCTGCGCGAGCAGTTGCCGCGGGAGTACGAAATGCACGGCTGGGTGTGGCTGTTCCTTCGCAAGTAGCGAGCCCGGGGGTGTACCGTGGTCGAGGGTCTTGTGGTCGGGCCGATGACGGAGAGTCTCCTGTTCTGGCGGTGCCTGCATCACGGTCCGCTGTCGCGTGACACGATCGACCGGTGGCCTTCCGGCGGGGAGGTCCCGTGGGAACGCTGCCGCGAGCGGAATCTTCCGCTTTTGGCGAAACTCACGCGGACCTACGGGGCCTGCGCCATCGTCGCCTACGACGGCGAGCGGATCGTCGGGCATTTGCGTTTCTATCCGAAGGCGGTCTGCGCCATGAAGGACGCCGGGGGCCTGTGCTTGCAGCAGGACCACCCTGCGGGGCCGACCGAGGATTTTGCCGACACCGCGTTCCCGCCGCTTGCGCAGATCGAGGACAAGACCCTGGTCGTCCATTGCCTGATGACAGGTTCCTCTGTGCAGAAAGAGAATCCGTATCAGCGAAAGGGGATCGGCAGCCGCATGGCCAAGGCCCTGATCGAATGGGCGAGGGCGAACGGCTGGCGTCGCATCGAGGCCGATTCTTTCGAGGATCTGCCGATCATCTACCAAATTACCGGCAGCGCGGGCCATACGTTCTGGGAAAAACTCGGGTTTCGTGTGGTCGATCGCCATTCGCATCCGTACCTTCAGGAGCCGAGCGAGTTTCGCACGACTCTCGAAGAGCAGGCGAAATCCTGTGGAATTCCGCTGGAACGAGTCAGGGAGCAGCTTGTCATGCGTTGGGATCTGTCTGGGGAGTTTCAAGTTTGAAGTGTCAAGTGTCAAGCAAGAGAAGGCAGGCGTCGAGTTCTTGTCCTCTGACTTCACACTTCAAACTTGAAACTTTCAACTTCCCAGAATAACGCCTCACGGCGTCACTACAAACCGGGGAGAACGAGCGTTACTTCCGACCGGGCAGGTGCCTATAATGAATGGCGGTCCGAGCCGGAGTGACCGTGCGAGCCGCAACGACGCGATGATTCGAGGAGTGAGCCATGAGAAGCGAATCGCCCGGGAAAGCGACGTTTGTCCTTTGTGTGCTGCCGGTCCTGGCGGCCTGCTCGGCGGCCCAGGCGGTCACCGCGTTCAAGGTCGCGTCCACCTCCGACGATGAGCTGTACCCCTCGGTGTCCGGCAGCACCGTCGTCTGGCAGTACTTCAACAGCGACTACCGCGATTGGGACATCATGGGGGCCCAGATCTTCGACGATTCGGCGGGAGAGAGCTTCCTGATCGCCGATTTCAACGGCAACGACGAGTTTCCCGTCATCGACGGCAACGACGTGGTCTGGCAGTTCCAGTACGACGAGAATAGCGACAGCGACGTCTATGGGGCCCGCGTCGAGAACGGCCGGACTGTGGTGCGATTCGCGGTTTCCGCCACCGAGGACAACGAGCTTTTGCCCTGGGTGTCCGACGGCGTCGCGGTCTGGCAGCACGGATTCGTCGGCGCGCCCGACTGGGATATCCTCGGGGCGTTTCTCACGGGCCTGGACGATCCGGCTCCCTTCATCGTCTCGGCCGCGATCGACGTCAACGAGATGTTCCCCTGCATCTCCGGCGATGTAGTGGTCTGGCACGAGCAGGCGTCGGATCTCCCTGCGCCGTTCGTGTACGGGGCCGACATCTCCGATCCGAACGATCCTCTCGTGTTCTACACGAACATGGCCCTGGGGGAAGGGGAGATGCCCAGCCTCTCCGACGGCCGGCTCGTCGGCCGCGAGACGGACGGCGTCGGCAAGGTGATGTTCGACGACCTCTTCGACCCCTTCAATCCGGAGGGAATCAGTAGTTCCGGCCTGACCGCCTACCCGAAGATCCACAAGCACATCATCGTCTGGCAGGACAAGAGCAACGGCACCTGGGACATTCGCGGCTACAACCTGCTCACCGGCGAGGAATTCGCCGTGACGAACCAGAAGTCCTCGCAGCAGGTGAACCCGGCGGTCTACGTGGACGTCGCGGCCCGGCGGGCGATCGTCGTCTGGCAGGACGACCGCAACGGCGACTGGGACATCTACGCGGCGGTCCTGGACGGCCCGGAAGTGGCGTTCGAGACCGAATAGGCTTGGGGTCCGGAGATTGTTGAGCAGGGAGAGGCACAGGAGATGGTCGGATTCGAGCCACAGCCCTAGAGCGTGCGTGAGAAGATACGCCTCTCCGGGTGGCATCGGCAAACTCCGAAGACTCCGCTTCCCGCTGCCATCCCGACACCCAGAATGGAGTTTCGCACGGTCTTTACGGTCGGACCATGCCAAGGAGCCGCACGATGCCCTGGTACTCGCCTGTGGGTAGTGCAGGGTCGGTCGCCTGCCACGAGACTTCCACGGCCACATCCTGACAGAAGATTCGACCGGCAGAGGCGGTGAAGACGCCTGCTTCACTGACCCGGCCTGTCCATCCGCCGGGCAGGGCGTCCACCGGCGGGTTGTGCAACCAGGTCAACAGGCGGCTGCCGGCGTGTTCGCAGGTGATTTCCGCCCCGGGACCTGCAACGGGGATCCTGTACTCGGACGCCGGATCGCCTGCCTTGTACAGGTCGGTGCAGGCCACTTGAAGCTCCACCGCCTGGGTGTTGGCGCGGACGGCGAATCGGACCTCAGTGGGAATCTTCTCGCCCATCTCGCGGTTTTGAAGGTCGATCACCACGACCACCGGCTCGCTGACGGCGATTTGCGGCTCCACCCGGGCTCGTACGCGGGCCGTCGCCTCGCCGATAGGGGCCGGAACCTGGGAGAAAGCGGCCCCGCAAATCCAGGCCAACGCCACGAAAAACGCCGCAGATTTCGCGTTCATCATGCTGTTTCTATCGTCCGGAAGGCCCGCCGGTCTTCAGGATTCTCCTACCCTTTGCCTGTAAACCTGTTGACGGCCGGGCGACAATCGTCACAATACAGGTAGCGTTGCGCCGGAAGAGGCCGCCATCGAAGGCGGCCGGCCGGCGAATTCGGATTTCAGGGTCAATCGACGGGGGTGCCTGTCGTTTGGTATAGGAATGGAGGTTTCGGCCAATGGCGGAGCGTGTGACCTACCACGTACTGCCGGGAGAAGGGGGCGCCTGGGTCGTTCGGCTGATGAACACCGACCAGGTCGTCAGCAGTCATCGGTCGAAAATCGAGGCGATTCTTCACGGCCGGGAGCTGGCCCAGAGCCAGGAGTACTGCCTGCTGGCCGTCCACGATCGCGACGGGCGGTTGGAGCGGCAGTACACCTACGGCTGGGACTCCAACCTTTTCCCGAAGCGCCGCAGCGCCAAGGAGCCCGGCTCCTGATCCTTCACCGGCAAAGCAGGCGGCTGAATCCTCTCCGCCCGCCGAGGAGCCGAGCCCGCGATTTTTTTTCAACTCCGGGATCAAGCACAATCTCACGGATCACCACGGACTTGCACGGACGGACCCGGACGCGAAGCGAATTGCGTGCAGAAGCCGCTGCGAATCGCTGGACCCTAGGCAGAATGCCCGCCGAGGGTATGATGTCGGCGAATGGATGCTATCGTTGCGTTGGAGAATGAGAGATGGACTATTCGGTCGGTCAGGTGGGACGGGTGGTGGTGGCGCGGTTGTTCGAAGGCGAGGATCTGCACGCGTGCATCGACAAGATCGCCCGCGAGGCGCAGATTCGCTGTGCGTCGGTGCTGATCGTGGGCGGGTTCCGCACGGCCGCGGTGGTCGTCGGACCCGAGCAGGAGAAGCCGCAGATCGTGCCCAAGTTCACGACCTTCACCGGCCCGGGCGAGGTGCTCGGCGTCGGCACCCTCTATTGGGACGACGCCGGCCCCAGGCTGCACATCCACACCGCCATCGGCAAACACGGCGAGAACCTGATCGGCTGCCCCCGCCGGGACACGCGGACGTTCCTGATCCTGGAAGTGACCATCATCGAGATCACCGGCATCGAGGCGACGCGCCAATTCGACCCCGACAGCGGCATGAAACTGCTCCGCCTGACGAAACCGTAGGGGCGACGCAGGCGTCGCCCTTACCCCAAGGAGGGACTGACGATTATGGGCTGGTTGCGAACAATCCTGTTTGTGACATCGCTGGCGATCGCGACATCCGGGGCGAAAGCGGACGTCGCGCGTCTGACGCTGTGCTGCGAGGGAAAGAACGACCTGTTTCGCGTACTGACCGCATCGGGTTACGAGTGCCGGCGTGTGGACTCCGCCCGCGAAGCGGTCGAATGCGCCACGGTAGGCGGGGCGGTGATGATCCTGGCGGATGGCTACCCGACGGCGGTCACTGGGATCGAGTCCGGCCTCCTGGAAACGGCCGCACGCAAGAACCTGCGTCTCTATATCGAATACCCTGCCGCCTTGCCGGGCGTGGAGATCGGCGCGCCCAAGGCCGCACGGTGGGAGCGGGTCGTGGTGAATTCCGATTTCTTCGGGCCGTCACTTGGTCCACTGCGGATCCTGGCGGTCAACGGGCTGCACTTTGTGCAGGCGAAATCCGAAGGGGCACATGTCGTGGCGGCGCGCGTCGCGGGTTTCGACTCCGCGGTCTTCGGTCTGCCGAACGATTCGGTTCCGATCCTGTTCGAGCTTCCCGAGGGACGCGTGCTCGTGGCCGCCACCAAACTCAGCCATTTTATTACCGGTCGCTATGCGCCCCAGGACGCGTGGCAGACGCTGTGGGCTGGAGTGCTCGCCTGGCTTTGTCCGGACGGAGAACGACCCCCGCTGGTCTGGACGCCCTCCGTCCGACCGAGCTACGGCCGCGACGAATCGCTGCCTGCCGACGCGGAGTTGCAGGCGATCCGACGCGGCGTCGAATGGTTCGGCCGTTCGAAGCTGCTCCTGCATCCCTCCCGGCTCGACGCCGTGACGCAGGCCGAGCGCGGGGACGGTCTGCTTCCCACTCCGCCGCCGGAGGCGCCGGTGGGCGATGGCACGCTCGGTATCCTCGAAGCGCCGCTCTCGATTGTTCTGGCCGACGGCAGCCAGATGCAGAGCGTCTCCCGGCGCGGCGACTGCCACGGCGAGTCCGCGATGGCGCTGACGTTCGGCGCTCGGTTGGGCCAGGGAGAGTCGAATGCACAAGTCGCACGCAATCTTCTGGATTATTACCTCTTTGCCTCGAACGCGAGAAAGGGTGAGCGAGGAGACCCCCAGCACGGCGCGTACGGGCTGATTGCGTGGGGAATCACATCGGTTGCCTTCAGCACAGCCAATTACGGCGACGACAATGCGCGCCTGCTGATGGGCGCCGGCGCAACCGCTGCGATGTTGGGAGAGAATCGGTGGAACGAGGCGATGATGAGGTGTCTCCTGGCCAACCTGCGCACGACGGGACGCCAGGGCTTCCGCAACGACCGGATCGACATTCCCGAGCTTTCCGCGCAGGGCTGGCGACCCTTCTTTCAGCGGAACATCGTCAGTTACTCGCCGCATATGGAAGCGTACCTCTGGGCCTGTTACCTGTGGGCCTACCAACAGACCGGCTATGAGCTGTTCTACATACGTGCGGAGAACGCATTGCGCATGACCATGGCGCAGTATCCAAACGGCTGGCGTTGGACCAACGGGCTGGCCCAGGAGAAGGCACGCATCCTGCTGCCGCTGTCGTGGCTGGTCCGCGTGAAAGATACGCCGGAGCATCGGGCCTGGCTACGCACGGCGGTGGATGGGCTCGTGGCGTTGCAGGAACCCTGCGGCGCCATTCGGGAGGAGCTCGGGTTGCCGGGCAAAGGCATGTTCCCGCCGCCGGCCTCGAACGAGCAGTACGGCGGCCATGAAGCCTCGCTCGTCCAGCGGAACGGCGATCCCGTGAGCGACCTGCTCTATACGACGAATTTTGCGTTCCTGGGCTTGCACGAAGCGGCGGCTCTCGGAGACGAGACCGCCAGAGGCGCCGAGGAGAAACTGGCAGGGTTTCTCTGCCGCATCCAGATTCGCTCGGACGCGCAGTCTTCCCTGGACGGCGGCTGGTTCCGCGCGTTTGACTTCCAGCGATGGGAAGCGTGGGCCAGCAACGCCGACGCGGGCTGGGGCGCCTGGGCGATCGAGAGCGGCTGGACGCAGGGTTGGATCGTGTCCGTCCTGGGCATGCGGCAGATGCAAACCTCGCTGTGGGAGCTGCTTGCGAAAAACGGCATTGCCACGGATTTCGACCGCCTGCGGCGCGAGATGCTGCCGGATGAGATCGTTCAATCTCTCGGAACCGAGGACAAAGGAGCCGCGGATCTCAACCGGTGACAGATCTTCCACACGGGAATCCTGCGAACCGGCACAGGGGCCCGAATGCCGTTCGTAGGGGCGACGCATGCGTCGCCCCCACACGCGGTTGAATTCAGCTCGATGCGACCAGCGTCGCGGGGACAGAGAGGTCGTAGGTGTCCTTCGCAATCGCCAGTTGCTCGTTCGTGGGGATGACGAAGACCTTGACCGGACTGCCGGGAACGCTGATTTCGGCTTCCTGATCGGCCGTTCGCTGGTTCGCCTGACCGTCGAAATGAACGCCCAGCTGCGTCATGCCACGACAGATCTGTTCCCGCAGACTCGTTGCGTTCTCCCCGATGCCGCCGGTGAAGACGATCGCGTCGAGCGGTTCGAGCACCGCCGCATAAGACCCGATGTACTTGCGAATGCGGTAACAGAAGACGTCGATGGCCAGGGTCGCCCGATCGCTGCCTTGTCCGGCCAGCTCGAGCAGGTTCCGGATGTCGTTCGACAGGCCGGAGATGCCCAGCAGTCCGCTCCTTCGGTTGCACAGCGTCTTGAGCGACTGGGCGGTGTAGCCTTTGTCCGCCAGATAGAAGAGAATCGCCGGGTCCAGGTCGCCCGAGCGCGTCCCCATCGGCACTCCTTCGAGCGGGGTGAACCCCATGGACGTGTCGACGGAATGCCCGTTTTTCACGGCCGTGATCGAGCAGCCGTTGCCCAGGTGGCAGGTGATCGCGTTGACTTCGTACTTGCCCCGGCCCAGGATGGCGGCGGCCCGCCGGGCCACGTAGCGGTGCGAGATCCCGTGAAAACCGTAGCGGCGGATGCGGTACTTCTCGTACAGGTCGTACGGCAATCCGTACATGTAGGCCACCTTGGGGATCGTCGTGTGAAAGGCCGTGTCGAAGCACGCGACCTGCGTCACGTTCGGCAGCCTGCGGCCCGCCGCACGGATGCCCGCCAGGTTGGGCGGATTGTGCAGCGGCGCCAGGTCCGCGTATTTCACGATCGAAGCGATCACCTGCTCGTTGACGACGACCGAGCCGGTGAATTCCTCGCCGCCGTGGACGACCCGGTGTCCCACGGCTCCGATCTCCGACAGATCGCGCAGGACTCCGATGTCCTCGTGAACCAGCGTGTCGAAGATCACACTCATGGCGTCGTCCACGTCCAGGGTGTGGACCGGGCTTTCGTGGTAGAGATGATCCCGCCAGTGGATCAGTCTCGACGAGGTTTCCCCCACTCGCTCCACGGTCCCATTCGCCACGACCTGGGCTTCGGGCATGGCGTAGAGGTAGTACTTCACCGACGAGCTGCCGGCGTTGATGATCAGGATCTTCATCTCCGTACGGCCTTTCAATGAACACTCGGTCGTTCATCCATCCGACTATACGAGCTGAGCCAGGGTCAGGACCACCGTGGACACGATGTCGTCGACCGTCGCGCCGCGCGACAGGTCCGTGATCGGCCGGACAAAGCCCTGGAGAAAGGGGCCGATGGCTCTCGCGCCGGCCATGTACTGGGTCAGTTTGTAGGCGATGTTCCCCGAGTTCAGATCGGGAAAAATAATGACGTTGGCCTGGCCCGCCACGCGGCTTTCCCCCTTGACCTTCTTGGCCGCCACCCTGGGAACCAGGGCCGAATCCGCCTGGAATTCCCCATCGATGGCCAGACCCGGCTCCCTCTGTCTGGCGATCGCAAGGGCCTGTTTCACTTTCTCCACGCACGGGGCCGACGCGCTGCCCTGGGTGGAGAAGGAGAGCAGTGCCACGCGAGGCTCTTCCTCGAGGAGCCGGCGGGCGCTCACCGCCGAGGCCAGGGCGATGTCGGCCAGTTGCTCGGCGGTCGGGTCGATGTTCACCGCGCAATCGGCATAGATGAAAGCCTTGTCCTTCTGACCGAGGAAGTCGGGAACGATCATGAGGAAGTAGCTGGAGGGCGTCTTAATCCCCGGCAGCAATCCCACCGTCAACATGCCGGCCTGGATTAGGGTCGCCGTCGCGCTGGCGACGCCGCCCACGGCGGTGTCGGCGTCCCCGCAGGCGACCATCATGCCTCCGTAGAACAGCGGTTTGCGAAGGACGTTCCTGGCCACCGGCGGGGTGATGCCGTGCCGGTGGCAGCAGTACCGTTCGGCATAAAGGTCCAGTTTCTCGCTGGTCTTAGGGTTGACCATCGTCATGCCGTCGAGA
>CALMMH010000472.1 GCA_937868145.1 uncultured Phycisphaerales bacterium | reverse complement strand
GGGTGCTGCGCACACCCCCAGGGAAGCGTTTCGCTTCCCCACCATGCTGGAGGCCCAACGCGGCAAACTCCCCAGGCAGGTCCGCTTCGGGCCTGTCTGGGCGTCGTTCGTGGGATGGCGATGGCCCCGTCGCCATGCGTCTGCCCCTCTTACGCGGCCTCTCGCCATCCGTCGGGCCGGCAGAATATCTGGGCACACCCGGAATACGTTGCATAGAAGGGTAGTCTTGCATTCTAGTGATCGGATCATCAAATCGTCGGGCAAATCGGCCGATGAGGCCGTGCGACGTCACTTCAGCACGAGCAATTCCGCGTTGTCCACCCACATGACGAAGAACGGGTGCTCCGCACCTCGCTTCTGAACGTAGACGAGGAACGGGCGATCGAGGTTGAAGTATCTTGGAGCCGAGAGGATCGCGAGCCTCGATTCGCTCTCCAGGACGGCGCCGCATCGGTCCAGGCGGAACTCGATGGTCTGAAAAGCCTCGACAATAGGCATCGGCGGGTTTGAGTTGGCGACCCTCTTGTCAATCAACTCCCTGAATCGATGATCGATCCGCCAGAACATGTCGGGGATCTTCAGTCTGTCGTTGACGCCGAATTGACTATCGGATTCGTACGTCGGCTGTTTCCTGGAATCTGCGATTTGCTTGCGGACGTGGTCGAGCACCTCGGCCAACGAGCCCCTGGGCTCGACCCTGGCGATAATGACTTGATAGGGGTCGCTGTGCCGGCACAGGTCGATCGCACATTCAGCGACCTCGTACGAAGGGCGATCTTCCACCAGCCGGGCGTACAAAACCTCCACCTGCTCGCGGAGGTCCTTGTACCTTCTGAGATAGGCCCTCCACAGGCCGAAGCCGGTTACTTGGGTCTGCGTGCCCTGAGAGTCGGTGAACGTGATTCCCTCGTCCACCTGGCGGAAGGGGTATTTGAAGGGTACGCGGGCCGTCAGATAAGCATAGGACAAGATGCCGTCGGGCTCGCGCACGGAGGCCTCGAAGTCCGGCGGTTCATGCGAAGGGAACTGCTCGCCCATTTCCTTCCCAATTCTGCCGACGATCCCGTCGCGCAGTCGTCCCGCCACCGCATAAACTGACCCGGCGGCGAGATCCGAAGACGACTCTCTTGCGTTGTTCAGCCGACCGGCAAACTCCACGGCCTCCGGGATCTCCAGCGGGGCTCCGACGGCCTCATCCCTCGCCTCGTTCCAGGCCAGTTGAAACGACGAGCACCAGATGACGTTTCGGCCCGCCGGACAGGGGGTGTCCAGAGTTGGGACGACAGTCGTTTGGCTGAGCCTCTCGGAACTGTCCGAGAATGTTGGCGTTCTAGCCGCGTACTGGGCTTTTCGAACGACTACGGAGCCGTAGCGGTAGCCCCATAGGATGGTGATCGCCAGCAGCGGTACGAGCAGGACGGCGTGGAGTGGTCGAAAACGACGGGCTTTGGGGGATTCTCCGGCGGGTTTGCCGATCTCCTCATTCTCCACAGGTGCTTCTCCCAAGACGCTTGCAATCGTACCGCTCATCTTTTCCGCTCGCGGTCCGGTTCGCTTCGGGCCGCGTGGATAGAAAGAGAGCCGATGGTGGGACTTGAACCCACAACCCCGGCTTTACGAAAGCCGTGCTCTACCATTGAGCTACATCGGCGTAGACAGACACGTATTTTACCATATCGGCCCGGGCCGCGTAAAGCTTTGGCCGGGGCAAAAAAATCGAAATCTTGCATCCCGCGGGCGATCTGCCAAAGAGGATCGGACCCGCCTCGAGCCCGGGCCGAGGCGGCCGTGATCCTCTCCGCGGGCTCAGCGTTCGGTGTCGGCCTCGCGGAGGCGGTCGGGGAGAGCGGAAGGCGGCTGGGCGGCCGGCCGGGCCAGACCGATCCGAACCGGCAGGATGACGTTGGTGATGCCCCGCCACTGGAGCCGCCGCTGGATGGCGAAGGCGACTTCGTTGTGAAGTATGCGATGGTACAGCTTCTCGAGACGAAAAGACAACTGGCCGGAGAAGACCGTGGAGCGAGGGAACTCGCGGGAGACTCGCTCGCATAGCTCGGCGCCCGTCTCCACCACGTCCGTTCCGACGGCCATCCGGTACTCTGCGGGGAATCCGAGCGTCCGGGCCAGCTCGACGTACTTGGTCAAGGACTCCTCCGTCGCCTTCTTCAGATTGCCGATCTCTTCTTCGCCTTTGAACGCGCCCTGATCGATCACGGCGACGGAAACGAAGACGAAGTTCTTGTACAGGCCGGGGAACGAGCGGATGGCGGCGAACAGCGTGTGGACGCCGACCCCGTTGTAGCTGCTGACGAGCTGAATGGCGGTCATGTTCTCTTTGTTCACCTTCTCGGAGGCGATCGGTTTGGCCGGCGGCATTCGCGACATGATCTTGTCCAATTGCGCCAACTGCGTCCTGACGGTGGTGTAATGTCGCCGGATCATGTAACAAAGCCCGATCAGCAGCGAGGTCAGGACGAGCGTCAGCCAGCCTCCCTCGAGGAATTTCTCGGCGACCGTCACCGCCAGGATCGTCAGGCACAGCGCCAGGCCGATGAGTTGAACGACCAATTGTCGTTTCCACCCGGCCTGTTTCTTGCGGTTTTTCACGAAGAACCGGGCCATGCCGAAGGTGGAGAGCGAGAACGTGAGAAAGACGTTGATCGAGTACATGACCACGAGGGCGGTGATGGAGCCGCGGGTGTACAGCAGCATGGCCAGCGCGGCGATCCCCATCGCCACGATGCCGTTGTGCATGGTCAGCCGGTCGGAGAGGGACGAGAATCGATGGGGCAGCCAGGAGTCGACCGCCATGTTGGCCATGACGCGGGGCGCGCCGATGAATCCCGTCTGGGCGGCGACCAGGAGCAATGCGCCTTCGGAAAGGATGGTGATCAGCGAGAGGATCCCTCCGAACCGCCACTGTCCGAAGAGGTTGTCGGCGAGGATGGCGTTGAGCGTCCGTCCGTGCGACGGCGAAACGCCCACCAGCAGGTAGCACAGGAACAGTCCACCGGCGGTCAGGGCCAGGGAGATCGCCATGTACAGCATCGTGCGTTTGCCGGTCTGGACCTTGGGCTCCCTCATGATCTGCAGGCCGTTGGAGACCGCTTCGATGCCGGTGTATGTGCCGCCGCCGAGGGAGTAGGCCCGCAGCAGGATCAGGAGAATGCCCACGCTTCCGATGGTGGACAGATCGCTCTTGAGATCGGTGTGGATGCCGTTCGCCAGGGGCCGGAGACCCTCGAGATTGCCGAAGATGCCGTAGCCGAGCATCAGAGCGTGGGTGACCAGGAAGACGATGAAGATCGGCGTCAGGACCGCGATCGATTCCTTGGCCCCGCGAATGTTCAACACGACCAGGAGCAGGATCATTCCCGCGGCGGTCAGGAGCTTGTACTGCTGATACGGCAGGGGCAGGTAGCTGAACAATGCGTCCACGCACGAGGTGATGGACACCGTGATCGTCAGGACGTAGTCGACGACCAGGGCGCAGCCGGAAATGACGCCGGCATTCTCCCCGAGCATGTGTGTGGCGACGATGTATCCTCCCCCTCCATGGGGAAAGTGCTGGATGATCCGGGAATAGGTGTAGGAGATGACCGCCACGGTGAGCGCCGTGGCTCCGGCGAGGAAGACCGCCAGGTATGCGTGGTCCCCCAAGGCTCTGAACGCTTCCTCCGGCCCGTAGGACGAGGAAGACAGGCCGTCGGCGCCGAGCCCGATCCACGCCAGCAGGGGGATGAGCGAGAGCTTGTGGAAGACGTGCGGATCGTGGAGATCATGCGGCGCCCCGAGCACGCGACGCATGGCTCTCTGGGTCAAGGTCTTGTCTTTGTCAGAACTCGATGCCATGTTCTCCTTCTGCCCGAAGGCAGATCCAGGACAAAAAAAAACCGCTGGCGTGGCAGCAGTCTCTTCTTCCCTGTCCGATGCCCTGCCAAAAGCCTGCGGGGTTAGCTGACGGGCTGAGGCTTGGAAGTGCCTTCTCTCCCGGCGGAGAGTTCGCCCCGGAAACCTGGATCCCCCGTATCCGCGACGCATCGCGGATTTCGGCGACACTATCTATTTGTACCCCAGATTCTACAGTTTTCCCGTCACGGCTGCAAGTCGACGGACTTTCTAGCCTGCATCGCTCAGCCGCCATAGGGCCCGTTCCTGCTGCGAATCGACGTTGGTTGTTCAACGGGAAGAGGGAGATCAGGAGAATTCCAATCGTTCCACAGAGGATTCCGACGTCCGAGATTACCCTTCGAGAGCTTCGATATCGGCAAGGTCCTTCTTGCGGCCGGTTGCGCGTTTGTTTGTGACGAAGTCGTCGCGACCGATAAAATGCGTGGGTGTATCGGCATACAAGCCTGGGAGTTTCCCGGCATCGGCCTTCTCCCAGGAGACTCCGCTGATTCTCGTGACGATGTCAATACGCACCGGAGGAACGCCTAGTTGGACGACCATGCCCGGTGCAGTGAAATCTTCCTGCGAAAGATCCAATGAACCAAACCCGAACTCCCGCAGAGCCAGGAGTATACGCTCCGCATTCTCGTTCGTTGGGTGAACAAAAAGATCGATATCCCCCGTGACGCGCGGTACCCCATGGAATGCCAGAGCGTAGCCCCCAACCACGAGATACTCAACCCTATGCTTGTTGAATAACTCGAGCAACTCTTTGAAGTCGTTGCGAGTGTCCATAGATGCTTTGCCTGAGTTCGTCCACTGCGGCCAAACGTTCTTCAGGGGAGCGACTCAGCCAGTACTCCAGGTTCTGTCTGATCTCGAAATGGTCGTCGAGACGCCGTTTCTGCATTGTCTTCTGAATCATGCCTGTATTATACCACAAGGGAGCCTGGAAGAACCGTCGAATTACACCCGAAATGGGATGAAACGGGTAGGCTGCTCCTGCAAGGCAACCATCCATTGGCGGGCGTACGGCTGGCAAGGTCCATCTCCTATCCCGGAGGGTTACTCCGCCTGGACTTGGCCGGGGGAGCCCGCGGGGCGGACGACGGGCGCGTCGACCATGCCTTGGTTGCTGGCCACGGCGTAGGTGCAGACGAGGTCGCCCGTGACGTTGTTCATCGTCTCGAACATATCGAGAATGGGGTTGATGCCGAGGGCCAGAGCCACGATCACCGCAACCTGGTCGGGAGTCAGGCCCAGGTTCTCCAGGATGATGAACAGGAGCATGAGACTGCCGCCGGGGACGCCGCCGGCCCCGATGGAAGCCAGCACGGTCGTGATGACCAGGATGACCAGCGAACCCAGCGTCAGTTCGATCCCGAACATGTTGGCGGCCAGAATCGCGAACATGGGCAGGTGGACGCAGACGCCGTCCATGTTGATCGTCGCGCCCAGGGGCAGCGAGAAACTCGCCAGTTCGTTGTGAATTCCAAGCTTGTCCTCGGCCGTTTTGATCGAGACCGGCAACGTGGCGGCGCTGCTGCGGGTGATGAAAGCCATGAGCATGGGCTCGCGGATCCGCTTGAACACTTCCCAGGGACTGCGGCGGATGACCGCCCATAGCATTACGCAGTACACGAGGAAGATCATGGCCAGGATGCCCAGGACCACGCCGAGCGTCACGCTGACGTAAGGACCGATAATCGATGGGCCGTACAGGCCGAAATTGACGATCGTCAGGGCGAACACGCCGATCGGCGAGTATTCGAGGATCCAGTCCACGATCTTGAACGTGGCGTCCTGAGCGGCCTGGAGCAGATCGCTCAACAACGTCAGACGCTTCGTTCGCTCCTTGTCGCCGGCTTCCATCAGGACTCGGATCGCCAGGCCGAACAGGATCGCGAAAACGATGATGGGCAGGAAGTTGCCTTCGGCCAGCGCCTCGAACGGATTTCGGAACAGGTTCAGCAGGATCTGCGAGAGCGTGCCTTCGGTGGGAATGTCCCGGGCGACCTCACCGGCTTCGGCTTGTTTCATCGCAGCCAGCTTCTGCCAGCCGGTGAGATCGGCGCCGGCGCCGGGATTGATCGCCAGGGCCAAGCCGGTGCCCAGCACGGCGGCAAACAGCGATGTTACGAGATACCACGCGATGACTCTCAGGCCGATATGGCCGAATCGCTTGATCGGCAGGCTGGAGGCGCCGCCGACCAGGGAGAAGAAGATGATGGGTACGACGATCATCTTGAGCATCTGCACGAACACCTGGCCGAAGGGGAGAACATGGGGGATCACTTTCCCGGCCAGCGTTGCGCCCGCTGCGTCAGGGGTCGCTTCCGAGAGATACCAGAACACGATTCCGACCAGGGAGCCGGCGACGAAGCCGGCGAGGATTCGCAGGACGAGAGAGGTCTTGAAGTACAGGTGCAGCAGTTTCTTCATGGGGCCATCCACGTACTTGGACTACCGATTGGTTTCGGGTCTCCACGATTCGAGCGCCGTCCCGCATTTGACCGGTTCCGGACGCTCATCGTCCAATCATAAACCGTAGCGGCGGAATAGTAAACCCCCCGCGTCGGATCGCCTCCGGCGTCGGCGCAAAAAGAAAGCGGGGCTCTTGTCCTGTGGACGCGAGCCCCGCTGGGTGTCACGATGCCCTACGGGATGCGACGATTGCCGCCGCGATCTCGTCGGTTACTCGATCGGGTTGCCGAACGCGATATCGTCGATGTAGACGATGCCGGTGCCGCCGGCGCTCGGGCTGGTCTTCTTGCCCACGCCGATCATCATCGACTTGATGGCGGTGACTTTCACGCCGGCCGCGCTCAGATCGCTGACCGGAATCAGCCACTGCTTCCACCCGGGCCGACCGGTGGCCAGCGAATCCGGGTTCATGATCGTCGCCGTCTTGCCGGCGCTGTCCTTGACCGTCAGGTACATCGGCTCGACCGAGTTGCCTTCCACTTGGGTGGCCCCGATCTCCGCCACCTGCCAGGCGCCGGTGACGTTGCCGGTCGTGGCGATATCGGAGAACTCCGCGCCGCCGATGATTGTGGTGTTGGTGTTGTTGCTGCACAGGGCCAGGCCGATCAGGACCGGGTCGGTCATGGAGATCGTCTGGGCATTGCCCAACTGGGTCCAAGTCGCGCCGTCCGGAGAGGTGTAGGCGGTGAAGCTGGTGCCGCTCCTCTGGACTTTGACCCAGTACGGGAAGCTGATCGCGGCGGGCATGTCGTCATTCGTCGAGGCCCCGGCGTTGGCCAGCCGACGCTGGAAGCTGGCGCCGTTGCCGGCGCTGTAGGTCTTGGCCATGAACGCATGGACCGAACCGCCCGACGTGCTCTGGCGGATCATGACGCCGGCTTTGGCCCAGTCGGCCGAGTGATACATGCTGTTGACGCGGGCCACGATCGAGCCGTTGCCATTCAGGGTCTTGTAGGCGAAGCGGAAGAAATCGGTGTTGTTCCAGATGTCGCCGCCAAGGGCGTTCATCAGGATGGTGCCGTCGGCGCTTTCTTTGAAGGCCGGAGCGGCGCCTTGGATGTACAGCGACACAGTGTCGCCGCCGCCGGCGGTCAGGTTCACGGCCGGGTCGAACTCACGCTCGGCCTCCGAATAGTACGGCGAAGACGTGTTGTCGTACTTCATCGGCATGGACTGTGCGCCGCCGTGAACGATGCTCTTCTCGGCGAACGGGGCCTCGTCGTAGCCCACCTGGGACCCGCTGGCCTTGGTGGTTACGCCGTCGATCCAGACGTCGAAGATGCGGTTGCTGTCGTCGTTGTAGCCTTCGAAGTCATCGATCACGTCGTAGTCGGACGTGGTGAAGCTCCACACGTTGCCCGCGTAGGTGCCGGCATCGCCGACTTCATCGACCTTCCAGTAGTAGGTGGTCGCGAGGTTCAGCGTTCCGGGGGTGTAGCTGTTGTCGGTGGCCGTACCGGCAGCGACGGTGCCGTTGGCAACGGCTTCGGCATCGGCGCCGATGTACACTTTGTGCGAGGTCGCCTCGCGGCCGGGCCGCCAAGTCAGGTCCGTGCCGATCGCGACGCCGGTTGCCTCATCGGCCGGGTTGGGCACGAATGCATTCACCGGCACGTAGTAGAACCGAACTTCCGCCAGGCCGGTCTGCGGCGCGACGCCGCCCCAGTTGCTGTTGATCGTCAGCTTGACGAACTTGACCATGGCGCCGCCGAAGGGGATCTTCGTGTTGGCGGTGTAGGTCGTCTGGCCGGAAGCCTGGGCGAACTCGGGCGCGCCCTCGAGCGTCGTCCAAGTCTGGCCGTCGGCGGAATACTCGATCGTGACGCTCTTGGCGCCGAAGCCCACGAGGGTCTCGATCATCTGATTGGAGTTCCAGACCCACATCTCGGAGAGCTTGTAGGGCTGGTCGAATTCGAACTGGACCCAGTCCGGCTTGTCGGCGCCGGTGGTCATCCACATCGTGTTGGCCTCGGCGGAGTGTTCATCCGCGTTGTTGAGGCCGACGCCGTTGACGATATCCTGCGGCTCCATGTCCGGCTGGGAGCTGGAGGCCGTGGCCGTGATCGCGGTGATCGGATAGAGATACGGCTCGACGGTGAAGCTCCAGACTTCGCCCGTCAGGGTGATGTCGCCGACTTCATCGGCGCGCCAATAGTAGGTCTTGCCGAATTCGAGCGGTTCGGCCGGCTGATAGGTGGCCGTGGCCTGGCCCTCGGCGACCAGGACGCCCAGCGGATTGGTGCGGGTGGCTTTGGTCACGTCGTCGTAGGAAGTGCCCAGGTACACGTCGTAGGTGGTGTCGCTTCCGGTTGCGGTCCAGCTGAACGCGGCGTCGCGGGCGACATTGGTCTGGGCGTCGCTCGGGCTCGAGTTCCGGAAGACCCGCAGAGAAATGTTGTCATAATAGATCGCTGTGGCGCTGTTGCCGTACAGGTCGATCGCTTCTAACGTCCCATGGGCGTTGTCGTCCCACTGACCGCCTGCGATCTTGACGCCATCGTAATACTCTTCGTAGGTGTTGTTGTCCAGGTCGATGATGAATTCGATCTTGACCCACTTGTCGTAGATGATGGTCTTGCCGCTGTTGGTGCTCAACTGGGCGGTGATAGCTCCGCTGTCCCCAATGTACTGGGTCTGGATGGACCAGTCGCGAGCGGTGAAGTACTGGTTCATCAGAATGAAGTACTGGGCCCCGGTGCTGCCGGTGGGGATGTACTGCATGGCGCTGAATCGCCACAGGCCGCCCTTCGGCGTGAACTCGTGGACCAGGTCGCTGGCCGGAACGATTTCCACCGAGTTCTTGCCGCTGTAGGCGTACTTGCTGGAGACGTTGCCCGTGGCGCCGGCGGCGTCGTCCCAGCCTTTCCATCCACCCTGGCCGTGTATGGAACTGCCGGCCGTGTACGACTCGAAGTCGTCGAAGAACTGTTGAGCCGATGCGAGGGTGCAGAGACTCACCAGCGCAGCAGCAGCCAATAGAACTGTCAGCTTTTTCATGACAAATTCACCTCCAAAAGGGAGTTTGGGTAAAATGCGTCGATTGGCAGGACTACAATGTTTGTCCTCCTTCTACGCCAACTGACGCTTACGCAATCATATATCGGCATGTCCCCCAGGGTCAAGTTAAAATTACCCATCTTTACAGGGGTATTCCTTTTGGGGTATGCGGACCGTATGTCGCCAGGGACACCAGGTCGCGTGCCTTTGAACAAATGTGCGATACGCTGAATCTTGGTGTCGTTCGTCCCG
>CALMMH010000471.1 GCA_937868145.1 uncultured Phycisphaerales bacterium | reverse complement strand
CCGGTCGCGAATCCGCGGGGTTGGCGGCCGGAAGATGAGGATCGGTTTGCAGAGGAAAACGACTCATGAGCGGCAAGGACATTTTGCGATTGGTTGCGGCGTGCGGCGCCAGTCTTTCGGCCGGGGCGATCGGCTCGCTGGCGACCGGTTCCAGCGGGTTTCGGCCGTGGTACGCGGCGATCCAGAGGCCGGCCTTCACGCCGCCGGCGTGGGTTTTCGCCCCGGTCTGGACGACGCTGTACATCCTGATGGGCGTCGCGGCGTTTCTCGTCTGGCGGCGGGGCCTCGACTCCAAGGCGGTGCGTGTCGCGCTGGCGTGGTTTTTGGGACAGTTGGTCCTCAACACCCTGTGGTCCCCCGTGTTTTTCGGTTGGCATCGGATCGGGCTGGCCTTGATCGTGCTCGTGCTGCTCTGGGTCTTCCTGGCGGTCACCGTGTGGCGATTCGCCGGGATATCGAAGGTCGCGGCGGGATTGCTGATCCCGTACCTCCTATGGGTGTCCTTCGCAGGGGTCCTGAACGCATCAATCTGGTGGCTGAACCGCTGAGCGGGACATGGATCGAGCCGGGCTTCCGAACCGGGGGCGATTGCCTGCGTACGCTCAGCAAAATCACACTGCGGACCTGGGAATCTGGACGCGGTGGGAAAGGAGAGTTGCTGTGACGAAGACAATGCTCTGCGCAACCATGGCGGTCGGCCTGCTTCTTGTGTCGTCCTGTCGCGAGGAACCCATCGCACCGCCCAGCGGGAGCGCATCGACGTCAGCGGCGGGCTCCGTTCCCGAGCGCGAGTCTGTGTACTCTTTCACGCTGGAGGACATCGACGGCCATCCGACCGCCCTCAAGGATTTCCGAGGCCAGGTCCTGCTCCTGGTTAATGTCGCCAGCAAGTGCGGCTATACAAGGCAGTATGAGGGCCTCCAGGCCCTTTATGAGAAGTACCGCGACCGGGGGCTGGTGGTCCTGGCCTTTCCGGCCAACAACTTCGGCGGCCAGGAACCCGGAACGAACGAGCAGATCAAACAATTCTGCTCGACCACCTATGGCGTCGCCTTCCCGGTCTTTGCGAAGATCTCGGTCCGCGGCGACGACATGCATCCGCTGTATCAATTTCTCACGAGTTCCCCCGGCAATCCTCGATGCGCCGGCGACATCGCCTGGAACTTCACGAAGTTCCTGATCGGCCGGCGGGGCGATGTAGTTGGCCGTTACGAGCCGGCGATCGAGCCTTTCGATGAGCGGCTTGTTGTGGATGTGGAAGCCGCTCTGAGCCGGATGGAGTGATCGGAACGTTCTCTGGCGTCGTTCCGTCGGTTCATCTCCTGCCGACAGATAGTTGTTGTCTTACGATCGGGAGAAAGGGTTCCCAACGTGCCTTTGACTTGGATCGACCAGTCAGGAGGAGTTGGAGCTGCCCCGGGGCCTGGGTGCCCGCCACCACGCGGCGGCGGCCATCACCGCAGTTACCGATTCAATTGCGGTAACGGTCAGCGAGTCTACCGGCTCGATCACGCTCTTTCGCCGCGGCCGGATCATCACGGAGATCCAGAAGCCCCGCAGTGCGGCCGACAAGCCAACGTTCCATTCACGTTCCCTTAAAACAGTCGCATCACGAGGGATAATCGATTCGTCCAAGACCGGTCGCTGTCACCTTCCGGACGGACACCAGGCAGGGAATCAACTGTAGCCAATTCATTATCCTATCAGCGTCGAATGTGGCCTGCAGGCATCTACTGTAAAAGCGACTTTATTTGGGAGGCCTCACTGTTTTAAATGTGAAAAAGGGTACAACATTTTGCTTGATCATATGGCATATATGTTCGATAATGTGCATCAGTGAGCTGTGAGGCATCTCGGGGGGCACCCCACCTGGTCTTGTGTGAATACTGGTACGAATAGAACAAGGCGTGCGGATGATGGCCAACAGAAGTTGTATAATTAGGTTATCTCGGTATAAAAACGCGCTGAATCGGCTGCGGACACTGAATTTTGTCAGAGTTTTCTCCGACAATCTAGCAGATGCCGCCGGCGTAACGGCGGCCCAAGTCCGCAAGGACTTTTCCTTGTTTGGAATTACAGGGAATCGTCGTGGGGGATACAAAGTCGAGGACTTGGCGGATCAACTCAACAAGATCCTGGGCAAGGAACAACTCCAGGAATTCGTTCTGATCGGCATCGGCAACATGGGCCGGGCCCTGCTGCACTATCCGGGATTTGAGAGAAGCGGCATCAGCATCGCCGCAGGCTTCGAGATTGACCCGGTGAAGTACAATCCGGAGGGCAAGCCGCCGGTGCTGCCTCTGGAACAACTGGGCGATTTCGCCAGGAAACGCAATATCACGCTGGCAATCATCGCTGTTCCTGATTACGCCGCCCAGCAGGTGCTGGGCTTGGTGCTTGGGGCCGGGATCAAGGGCGTGCTGAACTTCGCTCCGATTTGTCTGAAGGCCCCCAATGGGTGCATCGTGAACAATATCAACCTTGAGACAGAGCTTGAGAACCTGATCTACTTCGTCAATGCCACCGAAAACGGAAACTAACCGAATACTGCCGCCGGTCTCCGTAAAGACGAGAGTTCTGCTCTCGTTCCTTATGGTGGTGCTCGTGCTGTCGATTTCGATCGCCTTGTTGGGATACTGGGTGATCCAGAAAGACATCATTGGGCGGACGGAAACGAAGGTTCGGTACGACCTGACGACGGCCCGGACGGTCTATACGTCCGAGATCGAGCGAATCGGCCAGGCTTTGAAGCTGGTGACGCCCAACGGCGATATGGAGGGCCTCAAGGACAGGCTCAACGTGCACTATCTTCGGTACGTGACCGCCGAGGGTTTCGGCTCGCTGCGGAGCCAGATCGCCAAGACGGCCGTGGAGAGGGGCAAATCCATCGGGGGCACCCGGATTGTCTCTCCCGAGGAATTGGCCACGATGGGCGATTTCCCGGGCAGACTGCCTATCGAGATCAAGCCGACGCCCAAGGCCCGGCCCACCGACAAAAAGACGGTCGACGCGGTCCTGGCCAAGGAGTACGCGGTGCCATTTCTTGACGGTCAGGGGCGGGTTACGGCTGTTCTCTATGGCGGTCGGGCGATCAATCGCGACTACACCTTCGTGGATCACGTCCGCGAGATGGTCTTTGGCGACGATGTTTACAACGGCAAGCCTGTTGGAACCGTGACGATTTTTCTCGACGACGTGCGCGTCGCGACCAATGTCCAGGACAAGGACGGCCAGCGGGCCATCGGCACACGGGTTTCTGAGGAAGTCTACCGGGCCGTGGTGGAAAAGGGCCAGACCTGGCACGAGCGGGCGTTCGTCGTAACTGATTATTACAAAAGTGCTTATGAGCCGATTCGTGATATTCGCGGGGATATCATCGGCATTCTGTACGTAGGTACGCTGGAGCAGCCGTTCACCGATATGTCGCAGCAGGCCTTGAAGTTCTTCCTGCTGTCGGTCGTCGGCGCCTCGGCGGTCGCGGTGATCTTTTCGGTGGTGCTGGCCGGGACCCTCTCCAAGCCGTTGACGGAGGTCGTTCGAGCCAGCGAGTGCCTGGCCTCAGGCGACTGGGGCTATCAGGTGAAGGCCGGCACGGGACTCAAGGAAGTGGACAGCATGGCCGAAGCCTTCAACGCCATGTCTTTGGGGTTGAAGGAGCGAGAGGCAAGCCTGCGGATCTCCAACGAGAAGCTGGCGGCCTCGAACAAGAACTACATCGACCTGATCGGGTTCGTCGCCCACGAGCTCAAGGGGATTCTGGCCTCGGCGGTGATGAACGCCTACGCGGTCCGAGACGGATACCTCGGCTTGGTCAACTTCAAGCAGAGAAAGGCTCTGGACTCGGTCGCCAGGAACCTCGATTACCTCGACGCGACGGTCAAGAAGTTCCTGAGCCTGGGCCGGGTCGAACGGGGCGAATTGCCGGTCAACAAGACGAACCTCAACCTCAAGAAGGATGTATTCGACAGTTCGATCAACTCGCTGTCGCCGATGGCGGTGAAGAAGGGCCTCAAGATCGCCAACGAGATCAGTCCGGAGCTGGTGGTGCACGCCGACGCGGACCTGATGCAGATCGTGGCCAACAACCTGGTCAGCAACGCGATCAAGTACAGCCCGGACGGCGGCAAGATCAGGGTCAGCGCTCAGCAGATCGACGGCCTGATCGAGGTGGATGTGTATAACGATTCAACGCCCATGAGCGAAGAGCAAAGGGCGAAGTTGTTCCAGAAGTTTTCGAGGCTCGACAACCCGGAAACCAAGAAGGTCAAAGGCACCGGGCTGGGTCTGTACATCACCAAGCAGATCATCGAGAAGCACGGTGGAACCATCGTCGTCGAACCACGGGAACACGGGAACTCGTTCGTATTTCGGATAGAAAGGAACTAAAGAAGATGCCGACCCCATTGGAACTGATCAAGAAGAAACGGGCCGAGGCCGTCAGCCGAATCATCGGCAAAGGCTACCTCTCCACGAAGAGGGTGTACGTGGGCATGGCCACGTGCGAAATCGCCGCCGGCTCCAAAGACGTCATGGAGGTATTCCAGAAGGCCGTCAGCCGCGGTCTGACCGACGTGTACCTCAGTCAGAAGGGCTGCGCCGGCCGCTGCAACCTGGAGCCGACCGTCGAGGTGATCGAGGCGGGCAAGAGCCCCGTCAAGTACGGCAAAGTGGACAAAGACCGGGCTCAACAGATCATCGAGCGACACCTCAAGAACGGCGAAATCATCAAAGAGTGGGTTATCGACTGAAGTGGGAAGTGTGATTGTTGAAGTGTGATTGTCGATTTGAAGAGGCTGACGCAGAGCGCCGGTCAAAGCAACAATCAACAATCAAACATCAAACTTCTCTTGGAAAGGAATAGGCACAGTGACTGCGACACCATTTCGAATCATCGTCTGTGACGGGACCTCCTGCATCAACAAGGGGTCGCGCAAGCTGACCGCCTTGCTGCGGGAGCAGTTGGACAAGCATGGTCTGATCGAACGAACGACCATCGGCCTGTCCGGCTGCCTGGGCATGTGCGACAAGGGCCCCATCCTGGTGGTCAATCCCGGCTACACCATCTACGGCCACGTGACCGAGGCCGACATTCCCGAGATCGTCGAGGAGCACCTGGTCAACAATCGACCCGTTGCCCGACTCGTGATCCAGGAAGACCACCTGTACAACCGTTTCTTCCGCGTCTTCGGCGACGCCAAATTCTTTGGCAAGCAGATGCGCGTCACCCTCCGCAACTGCGGCATCATTGATCCGGAGAACATCGACGACTACCTGTCCCTTCGCGGCTACGAGGCGTTGGCCAAGGCCATCACCGAGATGACGCCGGAACAGGTCGTGGATGAGGTCGAAAAGTCCGGCCTCCGCGGCCGCGGCGGCGCCGGCTTCCCCACCGGACGCAAGTGGCGGCTGACGGCCAAAGAGAAGACCACGCCCAAGTACGTGATCTGCAACGCCGACGAGGGCGACCCGGGCGCTTTCATGGACCGCAGCGCCATCGAGGGCGATCCGCACACGATCGTCGAAGGCATGGCCATCGGCGGGTACGCCATCGGCTCCGACCACGGCGTCGTCTACATCCGTGCGGAATATCCGCTGGCGATCAAGCGAATTCAGAAAGCCATCGAGGACGCCCGGGCCCACGGCCTGCTGGGCAAGAACATCCTCGGATCGAATTTCTCGTTCGACATCGAGATCCGGTTGGGCGCCGGAGCGTTCGTCTGCGGCGAGGAAACCGCGCTGATCCACTCCATCGAGGGGGCGCGCGGAATGCCGAGACCGCGGCCGCCGTATCCGGCCGTCAGCGGTCTCTTCGGCAAGCCCACGCTGATCAACAACGTCGAAACCTGGGCCAACATTCCGGTCGTCATTCTCGACGGCGCCAACTGGTTCAAAACCATCGGCACCGAGACCAGCAAGGGCACCAAGGTCTTCGCCCTGGCGGGCAAGGTCGTCAACACCGGCCTGATCGAGGTCCCCATGGGCACCACGCTCCGCGAGATCATCTACGACGTCGGCGGCGGCATTCCTCACGGCAAACGTTTCAAGTCCGTCCAGACCGGCGGTCCCTCCGGCGGCTGCCTTCCCGAGAAGTATCTCGACACGCCCATCGACTATGAGTCGCTGGCCAAGGCCGGCTCGATCATGGGCTCCGGCGGCATGATCGTCATCGACGAGGACGCCTGCATGGTCGATATGGCGCGATTCTTCCTCGAATTCACTCAGGACGAATCATGCGGCAAGTGCACGCCGTGTCGCGAAGGCACCAAACGCATGCTCGAGATCCTCATCCGCATCACCGAAGGCAAGGGCAAGCCCGGCGACATCGAGAATCTCGAACGTCTCGGCTCCATGATCAAGAAGTCCGCGCTGTGCGGTCTGGGCCAGTCGGCGCCGAACCCCGTGCTCAGCACGATCAAGAACTTCCGCGAGGAGTACGAGGAGCACATTAACGAGAAGAAGTGCCGGGCCAAGGCCTGCAAGCACCTCATCTCGTACGAAATCGGCGACAAGTGCATCGGCTGCGGAGCCTGCCGCAGAGTCTGCCCCGTCGGCGCGATTTCCGGAAGCCCCAAGACCAAGCACTCGATCGATAAGGATAAATGCATCCATTGCGGCCTGTGCTTCAACACCTGCAAGTTCGAAGCCATCGCAAAGGTTTGAGGATAGAACATGGACAATACAAAAAAACTGACGATTACGATCAACGACAAGGAATACAAGGTCGATCCTGGCCAGACGATCATGCAGGCGGCCGACAAGTGCGGCTACCACATTCCGAGGCTCTGTTATCATCCGAAGCTCTCCATCGAGGGCGCGTGCCGGGTTTGCATCGTCGAGGTCGAGGGGATGAAGAATTTCGTCGCCTCGTGCTGCTACCCCGTGGCCGACGGCATGAAGATCCGCACCAACACCAAGGATCTCCGCCAGGCCCGCCGCGACATCGTCGAGCTGCTGGTGGACAACCATCCCGAGGACTGCCACACCTGCGAGCGCGACGGCAACTGCGAGCTCCAGCGGCTGGTTTACTCGATGGGCATCCGCCATCGCCATTTCGTCGGCGAGCGCAAGCACTATGAGAAAGACCTCTCCGGCGCCAGCGTCATTCGCGATCCGGACAAGTGCATCCTGTGCGGCCGTTGCGTGCGGATGTGCTCGGAGGTCCAGGGCGTCCACTGCCTGACGCAGGCCCATCGCGGATTCAACACCGTGGTCATGCCGGCGTACAACATGCCGTTCGCCGAGAGCGTTTGCAGCGGCTGCGGCCAGTGCATCAACGTCTGCCCGACGGCCTCGTTCGTCGAGAAGAACTATACGCAGGAGCTGTTCGAGAAGCTCAACGACAAGAGCGTGATCAAGGTCGCGCAGTTCGCGCCCTCGGTCCGGGCCGCCATCGGCGAGGGGTTCGGCCTGCCGGCCGGCCGGAACATGGAGGGCCAGTTGGTCGCCGCCATGAGACGGCTCGGCTTCGACTACGTCTTCGACACCCAGTTCGCCGCCGACCTGACGATCATGGAGGAAGGCAGCGAGTTCCTCGAGAGGCTCCAGGGCAACGGTCCGCTGCCTCTGATCACCTCCTGCTCCAGCGCCTGGATGAAGTACGTCGAGCAGTTCTACCCCGACATGCTGGACCACATCTCGACCGCCAAGTCGCCCATGTCGATGGCCTCGGCCATGATCAAGACCTACTGGGCCGACAAGATGAAGATCGACCCGAAGAAGATCCTGAGCGTCGCGACGATGTGCTGCACGGCCAAGAAGTACGAGGCCGCCCGGCCTGAGTTGGACGTCCACGGCATGCGGGCGACGGACCTCGTCGTCACGACCCGCGAGATGGCCTGGATGATCAAGTCGGCCGGCATCGACTTCGTGAACATCAAGGAAGAGAAGCCGGACTCTCCGCTGGGCCTGTCCTCCGGCGCCGGCGCCATCTTCGGCGTCACCGGCGGCGTCATGGAAGCGGCCGTCCGCACCGCGTACGAGCTGTACACGGGCGAGACCCTCATCGACATCGAGTTGACCGACATCCGCGGCTTCAAGGGCGTCAAAGAGGCCAAGGTCGTCATCGACGGCAAGGAAATCCGTCTGGCGGTCGCGCATGGCCTGGGCAACGCCCACAAAGTCATGGAAATGGTCCGCAAGGATCGCAACCGATTCCACTTCGTCGAAGTCATGGGCTGCCCCGGCGGCTGCATCGGCGGCGGCGGTCAGCCCTACGCCACGGCCAACTCGATTCCGCTGGATGAAGAGTCGCTCAAGCTTCGGGCGCAGGCTCTCTACGACCTGGATCGGTCCAAGACGATCCGGCGAAGCCATGACAACCCGGACATCCAGAGACTCTATCGCGAGTTCCTGGGCCGGCCGCTCAGCGAGAAATCGCACGAGCTGCTGCATACGCATTACAAGGCGAAGCTGCCCAAAGGCATCGTCTCGCCTGAATTGAAGATTGTCTAAGGGGGTGGTTTTTGTGACGACGGTAAAGGACGACAAGTCCGTGCGAGGGTGGGTCCGCGATCGGATCAAGCCCGAGCAGATAGAGAAGTACCTCGACCACGGTCGGGACTTCATCGACGAGCCCGCGATCGAGCGGGCTCTGGCCGCCAACCGGGGCTGTGACGCCAAACGGGTCCGCGACATTTTGGCCAAGTCTCTCGCCATCGAGACGCTGACGCCGGATGAAACGGCCTGCTTGATCCACGTCACGGACCCGGAGCTGTTGGCCGAAATGCGGCAGACCGCCTCGGCGGTCAAAACGAAGGTTTACGACAACCGGTTTGTGACCTTCGCGCCGCTGTATCTGGGCAACTTGTGCGTCAACAACTGCGTGTACTGCGGTTTTCGGGACAGCAACCATGCGGAAACCCGGCTGATTCTCTCGCAAGAGGAGGTCCGCAGGGAGGCCGAGGTGCTGGCCGGGCAGATCGGCCACAAGCGGCTGATCGTGGTCTACGGCGAACATCCACAGTCCGGCGTCGAGTACATGGCTGAAACGTTGCGGACGATCTACGACGTGAAGGTCAAGACCCGGCGAGGCTGGGGCCAGATTCACCGCTGCAACATCAATGGGGCTCCGCTCCAGGTCGAGGAGTATCGCATCGTCAAGGATGCGGGTCTCGGCACATACCAGGTGTTCCAGGAGACGTATCACAAGGCGACCTATGCGCGGCTTCACCCGAGCAACACGATCAAGGGCGACTATCGCTGGCGGCTGTATTGCATGCATCGTGCGATGGAAGCCGGGATCGACGACGTCGGGATCGGACCGCTGGTCGGCCTCTATGACTGGAAGTTCGAAGTCATGGCGCTTTTGCACCATGCGATCGATCTCGAGAAGAAGTTCGGGATCGGGCCGCACACGATCTCGTTTCCCCGACTGGAACCTGCGCACAACACGCCGTTCCTCAACGACCTTCCATATCGGGTCAGCGACGAGGATTTCAAGCGGCTGGTCACGGTGGTCCGGTTGGCGGTGCCCTACACGGGCATGATTTTGACCGCTCGCGAGACCGCCGAGATGCGGCGGG
>CALMMH010000470.1 GCA_937868145.1 uncultured Phycisphaerales bacterium | reverse complement strand
CAACGACCCGTCGCAGAGAATCTACGAGCAAACCGCCAACAGCTTCGTCATCGTCAGCTACCATCTGAAAAAGAGCGATCGGCCCTATCTCAACGGCGGCGGTTCGGAATATGGGCAGCAGTCGGTCCTGCAGAACGTTCTGAACAAGAACGCCCTGGACGCCGTCGGCGTCATCGTCAGCGACAAGGGCGAGATCTTCACCTTCGAGAGGGAGCCGGGCCATTGGGAGGTAATCGACCGCATCACCGTCCGCGGCATGGATGGAACGGTCCTGCCCGCCAAGGCCGACCGGTTGCTGGTCCAGGCGCCGGGACGAATCCTGCGGATCGAAGGCAATCTGCCGGCCGCGTGGAAGCCTCTGCAATTCACCGACTGCGGGCCCGTCACGCCGCAAACGAAACTCTTCGCCGCCAGCATGGGCTCGGACCGATACTATCGCATGTACATCAAGCCGTGCGACTACGGCCGCAACTGGGACAGCAGCATCGGCTGCGGCGACTGTTTGCGAGTGACCGGCATGTCCTACGCCGCGGTCCTGTGCAACGAAGACGGCTGCCCGGTCGGCGTCACCTGCGCCGGGGAGATCGATCTGGGGCACGGCGGACCCGTCTGGCGGGCCAAGGACATCCTCGCCGACCCCGGCATCCCCGACGAGCGATGCAGACAGCTCGAACAGAAGATGGAGAAGGAATTCGCCAGGAACATCTACGAAGTGCGAATCATGCCGCGTCCCGAATCGCAGGAGGACGACGAGATCGACGCCGGTCCCTACCGATTCCGCGGCCGCTATTCGGGACAAGAAAACAGCCGCGAGGTGCTCCTGTTCGCTCTCGGCTTCGCGGATGACAAGTTGCTGATCCCCCAGGCGATGCCCAAGGAAGTGGTCGCGGGCATCGACACGATCATGGTGAGAATAGACGGCCAGGACGTTCCCGCCCGCTTCGGCGGCGTCCTGAAGGACTACGCCGCGACGGTCATCGAGTTGCAGGAGGGCAAGCTCCCGTCGATCGTCGCTTTTCCGGCCAACGGCAAGCTCGCGAGAATCGAACCTTTCTGGGCGGTCTATGCCCGCGAACTGGCAGGCAAAGACGTGCGAACCGAGTTCAGCCGCTGGATCAACAAGCAGCAGGGCTATGCCGATCAGTGGTACCCGGTCGTGGAGCGAACCATCCCGGAAGGCAGTTGGCTGCTGGACCGCAACGGCGATCTCGTCGGTTTCTATGCCGCCGCTCGGCACGAGTACGACCGGCTCGAGCCGCACCTGCTCGGCGTGGACCGCGACCGCTATCGTTCCTTCAATCCCTCCTACGGCATGCAGTCTCGCGTGATGTCGATGATGGGTTCCTCCATGCCCTCCGGTTACGCGAGCAGCACTCGCTTGATCGACGCAGCCGAGGTGGCCCGCACGCTCGTCGACCTGCCCGCCAACTACGATTCACACATCAAACACCTGGACAAGGACGAACAGAAACGCCGGGTCTGGCTGGGCGTGGAGTACACCGCTCCCGACAAGGAAATGATCAAACAGATGGATCTGCGGGAACCCACCCAGGACGGACGCATCGGCCTGATGGTCAACCGCATCTACCAAGGCTCCCCTGCCTCGCAAATGGGTTTGACCGAGGGCGACATCCTGCTCACGATCGCGGCGCCCGGGGCTCCCTGGCCCATCGAGCTGCGCGCCGCCGAGCGGGAAGACTACGGCGGGCCCGACTTCGACGAAGCGGATATTCCGAAGGAGTTCGCCGCGATGGGGTATCAGATGCCCCGCCGTCGGCCGTGGCCGAGCCGGGACAACTACCTGACGAACCTCCTGGCCGACATCGGGCGGGACACCACGGTCAAGCTCAGCTACATCCACGGCACAGAAACCGTCGAAAAAGAATTCACCATCCAGCAGGCGCCCCGCGACATGCTCAGCGCCGCCAAGTACAAAAACGAGAAGCTCGGCCTGACCGTCAAAGACGTGACTTACGAGGTTCGCGCCGCCCTGCGATTGAAGCCGGAGGAGCCCGCCGTCGTGGTGACCAAAGTGGAGCAAGGCACGCCCGCGGCGCTGGCTCGCATCAACGCGTTCGAGTTGATCCGGGCCGTGGACGGCGCGACGGTGGACAGCGTCGCAACCCTCGACAAGTTGATCACGGAAGCCCAGAGCGCTCAGAAGGAATCGGTTCGGGTAACGGTGGAATGGATGGGCAAAACCCGCCTGGCGGACCTCAAGTTCGAAGCGAGGGCCCCGACCGGCGGCCTCCTGAACTCCCTGCTCCAGGGCCGATAGGCGCGCCCATCGAGCAACTCGCAGCAATGATTCTGCCCTGTAGGGTGGGTTTTCAACCCACGCGTCGCGTCACGGCGCGATTCAACCGCGAAAACGCGTGGGTCAAGGACCCACCCTACGAAATCCAGGATCGTTCTCTAATGCGTGGCGGAACTCTCTCTCTCAACCTTGACTTCGCGGGCCCGATCCCGGCCACGCAGATAAATGTGTCTGACCTGTAAGGAAGGTTTAGAATTGGGTATCATTGCCGAGGAGGCAAGTGA
>CALMMH010000469.1 GCA_937868145.1 uncultured Phycisphaerales bacterium | reverse complement strand
TCTGCGGGACCGACCACGCGGGCAGTCTCCTGTGGCTGGCCTTCGACGACGAGGTGATGAGCTACGTCCGTCGGATCGCCCGCGGGTTCGTTGTGGACGACGAACACCTGGCGACGGACGTCGTCAATTCGGTCGGCCCGGCGGGCAACTTTCTGGCCGAGGAGCACACGGTCCGTCATTTCCGCGACGCGATCTGGCTGCCCTCGCCCGCCTGGACGCGCCAGGCCTACGAGCCGTGGCAGAGCGAGGGGGCGACATCCTTTGCCGATCGATTGCACGCCCGCGTGGAAGATCTCCTCAGGAGCCATCAGGTCCCGCCTCTGGAGGATGGGATGGTGCAAGAGATCGACCGGATCGTCGAACAGGCGATGAGAGAGTAGGCGAGAAAGGCAGAGCATGTCGAGCGACGTCCTCGACGAGATAGCCCAACATGCCGCGAAGAACACAGGAGATCGCATGAAGGCGGATCAGGCAGGTTTCGCGTCGCTTTTCTGCGGGCTCTTTTTGCGGGCGCCTTTGAACAAACTCCGCACCAACATCAGCACGGAGCCGCCGGTGAGCATGCCGAGGAGATAGACGAGGATCACGAGCACGGATACCGAGAGCGTCGCCTTTGCGGATAGGAACGAGAGGGCTACCGGGGCCGAGTTCTGAATCGTGAAGATCAGAGCAACCGCGGTGAACAGGATGATCAGGATCATGTAGATGTATCGCATGGTGTGCGTCCTTTCTATCGACTTCGCGTCGCCGTCTCATGGATTTCGCAACAGCGGTGTCCCAATCGTCGCGGACCTGTGGTCCGCTCGCGGGCACAGACACCGACTCTATGCCAAAGTCCCTGGCACGTCAAGATTCGGCCTTACGGCTCATCCGTCGCGGCTCGCGACAGATATGGCCGGCGTACGGGGGCGGATTCGATTCCCGATGCAGGTGGACTGCGCATGCCAGGGGCTCTGCCCCTGAAACCCCGGCATTTTGCGCCTTACGCCAGCAGCATGAGAATGGAGGGCAAGACCCGGCCACGATGGTGACACGCTGGTCGCTGCAGGGGGAAGACCCTTAGGGACCTTGCAGAACAGCCGCCGGCACAACAGACCAGGAAGACTGCCATGCTGCTGGCCCAACGCGCTAAATGCCCGGGGTCTGGGGGCGGACCCCCAGGGATTCCGATGCCTCCGCCGCCACCCGATTCCGGACACACCCCTCGCGACTCCAACGGTTGTTCGCTGCCCGCTGTTGACTTCAGGACGCCAGTATCGTAGCCTGGAAACGCCGTCCGTGGAGCGGATTCTCGGCCCGCGCGTGGGTGAACTGATCCCGGACGGTACGCACCGCCCATCATCTTCTCTTACATAGCCCCTTGGAAGACGGCCGCGGTTGGTGTACCCTGTGTCGCAGGTGTTTTGGCAGCGCAAACCCAGTGGCATCGGAGCAGAGCAAATGAGAAGCTTGAGACAGCGAAACGCAGCGCAAACCGGGATTGTCTTGGCCTCGATCGTGTTGGCCACGCCGTGGATGGCCCGGGCCGCGGAACCCGCCCAGGACGGATGGAAGCCTCTGTTCGACGGCCAGACCCTTGCGGGCTGGAAGAATCCATATGACTGGGGCAAGGCCTGGGCCCAGGACGGCGAGATCCAGCTCCAGGCCGACAAGAAGTTCTTCCTGACCACCGAGAAACCGTACCGGGACTTCGTCTTCGAGGGCGAAGTGAAGATGCCCGAGGGCGACTCGAATTCCGGCTTCATGTTCCGCTGCCACGTGGAGAAGAACAACGTCTTCGGTTATCAGTCGGAGGTCGATCCCTCCGAGCGGCAGTGGTCCGGCGGCCTGTACGACGAGGGCCGTCGGCTCTGGCTGGTCCCTCTGCAGGACGACGCGAATTCCGCGAAGGCTTTCGTTCAGCGGACAAAAGGCGCATTCA
>CALMMH010000468.1 GCA_937868145.1 uncultured Phycisphaerales bacterium | reverse complement strand
GGGCGATCACGGGATTGGGCTGGCCGTCCGGCCCCACCTTCGGGATGTACGTTCCGATGGCGCGCGATCCGTCCAGCTTCTGGACATTCGTGCAGATCCGGAGCATGTCGCCGGCATCGTTCATCCGTTGGAAGATCGTGCAGGTGCCCCCGATGGCCTTCTGGGTTTCATCCACCACGGGGGCCGCGGCGCTCATGTCGGCAATCTTGCCGAACCAAGTCTCGCCCGCCATCATTTTCGGCAGCTCGACGCGAAGAGACGCCTTCGAGTCCTGATTCACCGCATCCCACGCCACGGTTTCGGTCCCGAACTGGACTTCGCCGATCGTATTAAGAACCTTGCGGGCTACATTCAGCGATGCCGCGACATTTGTCTGCAGCATCTCCTGCTGGGCCTTGCACATTCCGTAGATGTTCTGTGCGATATGGTCGAGATCGGCATAGGCCAGATCGGAGCTGCAGGTCTCCGCAACCTGGATCATTCGCTGGTTCTGGCGCAAGATCACGAGAGAGATGACCATCAGAGGAATGGCCGTCACCAAGCTTCCGATTACGAGAAGCTTGGTCTGGAGCTTAACGGTTTTCAGCATGAGATTACCCTTTCACCTGGGGAATTCGATCCGACAATGCTCCTTGATTTATTACGAATAACGCCATGATTCTGGATGCCTGCCATCACCTGTTGCGGGGTCGATCCTGCTCGGATGCGTATTCCTCCGAGGAGGACGGGACCCTCGACAAGGACGTCCCCCTATGCTGCCTTTTCGCCTGCGTCCATGCCGTCGTTCGCGACGGAGGTCTCGAATGAAGACCCGCCGAACTGTCCCAGCCCCCCGGCCAGGACACGATCGATGTCCAAAAGGATTTTCACGGAATCGCCCACCTTGCCCATGCCCAGAATGAAGTCCGTGTTCACGGAACCGCCGAACTGGGGGGGGGCCTCAATGTTGTGGCCCTCGATGTCCAACACTTCCTGCACGCGGTCGACGACGATGCCGGTGCTCAGTCTGCGGCCGCCCAGAGTGATCTCGACGACGATGATGCACGTCTGTTCGGTCACTTCGGCGGTCTCCATGCCGAACTTGGCTCGCAGATCGACCACGGGGATGACCTGCCCTCGCAGGTTGATGACGCCCTTGATGTGGTGCGGCGTTTGGGGCAGGGCGGTGACGTCGATGTAGCCGATGATTTCGCGGACCTTGAGGATCTCCAGCCCGTATTCCTCATTGGCCAGGGCGAACGTCAGGTACTTGCCTTCCTTGTCCAACATGGCTCCGTTGCGGCCAGTTGTCTGCGTAGCGATCTGAGCCATTGCGAAACCTCCTTACAGGATTGTTTGTCAAAAGGTCTTTCTGTCGATTGTCGTTCCGAGTGTCGCGGGGTGTCTGTGCCGGGAACAGGGCTGACGGTTCCCGGCGACGGGCCCTTGCTTCTTTAGAGGAAGCAACAATTCCGTCATCGGCATAATGGATAGGAGGATTAACCGAGATAAGAAGAAATAGTAGACAGGATGTACTACTAAGTATTACGCTGTCTATGGATTCCCTCGGGGGGATGGCGGGCGTCGCCCGAGGAAGGTGTGCTCGGGCCGTGAAAACGCGGGGTCGGCCGCGGCCGCTCCAAACGCTTCCGCGGAGCCGGGCCGTCTTGATAAATGACGTCGGACCGTTGACAACCGACGTCCGGCGGTCGTATGCTCGCGGTTTTGCGTGATGGGATGCCTTTGAAAGAGTCGCTGATGAACAGTGTGTACGATTTCCGGGTCATGCGGGTGCTGCGTCGACAGCAGAGTCTGACGCTCCATGAGCTGGCCCGGCGATCCGGCTTGACCTATCCCACGGTCGAAGGGGTCGAAACGAACAAGACTCAGCCGTCTCTGAAGACGCTGGATGCGATTGCCGGCGCGCTGGGCATCTCCGCCAGCGATCTGGTTCGTCTGGC
>CALMMH010000467.1 GCA_937868145.1 uncultured Phycisphaerales bacterium | reverse complement strand
CAACTGCAGGTCGATCCTCGCCAGTGGGCCGGACTCTATCTTAAGCGTATCTTCATCGAGCGAGTGCGTGTAAGTCTGCCACTGCTCCTTGGGCCGGGGGAACACCGGGACCAGCAAAGGCGTCTGGAGTTTTCGGGCCATCTGGTTGACATAGGAGTCGCGGACGAGCCGCTCGGCCCTTTCGTCGTGAACGGCCAAGTCATCGGAGGTCGTCCCGGTATTGTTCATCTCCACCAGCATGTGCCTTTCGGCATTCCCGCCGAGCCCTTTCGGAACGAACAGGTAGTACGGGAACTGGAATCCTTTCTGCGGCGAAGGAGCGATCCTGACCAGTGAATCGACCGAGGCGTCCAGCCGAACGCTGTTGGAATCTGTTCCAGCCTCCGCGGCAGTCGCGACCTGAGTCTCCGAACGCGGCCGAGAGTCCTCTTTGAGATCCTGCGGCTTGTCACCCATCACCCACGTCTCGATCACCGCTTCGTCTCGATAGTCGTTCTTCCACGCATACGTCCATCGATTGCCAACCTGCAGAGGCATCTCGGCATCGCTTGGGCCGCCAAGCTTCTGGCTGAGAAGCACCGCCTCGGTGACGACGCCGTTGGAGTGCTCGTACCGCATCCGGACCAACCCGACCCCTTTGGCGAACCACAGGTACCGAACCCCGTCGATAAAGCGAGCGGCCTTTTCAGAATCGCTGTGTACATCCGCGAACGTAGTCCTGTACTTGAGCACTTCTTCAAATGTGCCGGCCGGCACGGCCACCGTCTCCTTGGCGTCAAGCACCGTTCGGGACTCTCCCTTCCACTCACTCCAGTCAACTTCCTGAGTGCATACCTCCTCCGCTTTCTGAGGAAACATCAGATAACCACCTGTCGGAATCAGGACGTATGAGAAAAGCATGTACATCGGCGAGGGCTCCAGCGAGCTGCCCGCTGTGGAGTTGCTCCACTGGTCGAATTCTCCGGCCTCTTGTACGATGCAAAACGTTCCTTTCGCCAGCAAATCGCCCGTCTCGCTGACAGCGATGCAGTTGAGGTGAGGACTTGCCGGCTGCGCCGCGCAGACCGTCGCCCACGCCAGAATCCCCCAGGCCGATAGGAAGTATCTCCGCTCCATTTGTGCCTCCTTCGCCATCTCGCAATCTGCGTCTGGGAATTCGGCCGGTCCCGCGGACCGGGAATCGCCCTCGCACGGCATCCATCATACCCACGACAAAGGAGGCGATCAACGCCCTTCCGCCGGCCGTTTGGCAGGGACCGGATTCATTCTTACAATTAGTTATAGCACGAGCATCGTGCCGCGGGGGCACAGGGTAATAGGTACTGGGAGAACATCATGAGGACTGTGAAAGTATCCGACGAACTGTACGAGCAGTTGAAGTGTCTCGTTGTGGATCCGTTCGACGACACGCCGGAGATCGTTATCGCCCGGCTGATTGAGATCGTTAACAAAGCCAAGGGCCGGTGGTGCCCGTTCGACGAGGACGCCGAGATGCCTCCGGAGCCTCGCCGACAACGCCAGGAATTCCACGCGGAGGAGCCCGTCGTCGTCCTCTAACAGGGGAAACGCACCCTCAGTCCATGTGCGACGACAGCGCAATTCCTCCGACACACAGCGCACCGCGAGCGGTGGATCAGGCCTCGAGGTTCCGGAGCCTGCCACCGCTTCTTTTTTTGCTACCACATCGCCGCGTAGTCACATCGGGCCATGGTATATCCGTCGTTCCAACCCTTTGTGTACTGATGATCCTGTTCGTAACGAGTGATGTTTCTGGTGAAATGATACAGCGGATGCCCCATCGTATGGCACCCGGCCGAGTACCCATCGACGTACCCGTCCGCGTATTCACTGCTGTACCCGGCGGCAATCAGTCCCTTCCGATCGATTGAGCCACACCCTGCAACGAAGGACAAGACCAACAACCCGACCAACACCTTCTT
>CALMMH010000466.1 GCA_937868145.1 uncultured Phycisphaerales bacterium | reverse complement strand
AATGACGCAAGCGCTCGCACGCTGAAGATGCCGAGCCGCAGAATGATTGTTCTTGTCGGAGTGGACCTTGCGGGGTCGCCGCGGCGGGCGACCGGGGTGTGCGTTCTACGGGGGCTCCAGGCGCGGGCCGCCGTTGCGCGCACGGATGATGAGATCCTCAGTATCATCGATCAGTCGTCGCCCGATCTCGTTCCCATCGATGCGCCGCTCAGTCTGCCTGTCGGGCGCACCACCATTCATGATCGAGCGGGCGAGCACTTCCGCCAGTGCGATCTTGAACTGCGGACGCGGGGGATTCGGTTCTTCCCCATTACCCTCGGCCCGATGCGGACGCTGACGCAGCGAGGACTCGCGGTCGGAGCGAAGATCGCGGCCATGGGCTATCGCGTGGTCGAATGCTATCCCGGCGGAGCCCAGGACGTCTGGGGGCTTCCGCGTCAGCATCGGGATCTGAAAGGCCTGCGAGAGGGATTGGAGAAGCTGGGGGTGAGGGGATTGACGGAAGCCATGACCGGCGATGAACTGGACGCGGTGACGGCCGCTCTGGTCGGCCGGTGGTTTCTGCTGGGGCGAGGGGAGATGCTCGGGGGCGAGACGGGAATCCTGATGCCGCTGGACGGTCGGAAAAACGCTGGCCGAACGCGGGGTCCCGGCCTATAATCGGCGACGGAGACGGGGTGGTTGGGTCCAGAGCGGATGTTTTTGACGGAGTTGCCAGAGTGCGAACAGTCAGATTGACCGGGATCGTCGCGGGAATCGTCCTTTGTGGGCTTGCGACGATTTCGGGTTGCCAGAAAGAGCGTCAAACGGGTCCGACGAGGGCAGTCGAGCCCCCGGCGGCAGAATCGTCGGCGGTTGCGCAGAAGCCGATGGCGCCGGTTATCGAGCCTGCGGCTGAACCGAACGAGGTCGGACAGCCTGTCAATCTCACGCTGGCGTTCTCGCCGGGACAGACGGCTACATACAAGGCCGTCATCGACGCGCAGAAAAGCGTCGGATGGATCGGGCCCGAATCGAGCAGGCCTGCCGGCTACTCCGACGGCTACTCGGGCAATCACCTTGACATGACGTTTGAGCAGCGGGTCGAGCGGGTCCTGGACAACGGCAACGCCATTCTGGCGGTTACGATCAAAAGCCTCAAATCCCGCAACGTGATCCAGAGTCGACCCGTCTTCGAGTTCGACAGCGGCAAGCCCGAGGACCAGGACAACCCGTTGGCGGCGCTGATCGACAAGAGCTACCGACTGGAGATGTCGCCCAAGGGCCAGGTCATGGCGCTGCTCGACATGGATCCGGTGCGAAAGGCTGTGAAGCCCGGCTCGCCCGCCTACGGCGTGGCTGCGAAGCTGACGTCCGACGAAATTCTCCGAGACCAGCACGAAATCCCGCCGCTGATCGCCCTCAAGGACAACCAGGCCCGTTCCGGGCAGAGCTGGAACGATCTGAAGTCGTTCTCGTTCGGCACGATGGGCGACAAGAGCTTCGAGCGGGTCTACACGCTCCAGAGGGGCGACGGCCAAACAGCGGTCGTGGAGATGGAAGGGATCCTTTCGGCAGCGATGGCTGAGGAGTTGCACAAACGTCAGAACGCCGTCCTGCCGCACGGCCTGTTCGACAACACGCAGAAATACGAAGGCCGCCTGGTGTTGGACGTCGCCGGCGGGCGGGTTCGCGAATACTCTGAACAGATGCAGGCTGAGTGGGTCATTGCCGATCCGGGGTTGATGCAGGATACGGATGCTCAGCCGCGAGCCCTGAAGATGGGCGCCAAGCGGCTGCATCGGCTCGAACTGGTGGAGTAGCCGCCGGGCGGGTCGGCGCAAGATTGCGATGGAAGAAAGGGATTGTGTGAGAATCGGATTATTGCTCCTGATCGTAGTGGTGTTGGCTCTGGCCTCCGGCTGCAAGACGACCCAGGACGGCCAAGACAAGACGGCGGAGGTCAAGAAGTCGGCTCTGGACAAGAGCCGCGTGTTTCTCACGGTGGACTTCAAGCCGGGGCAGACGCTGCGGTATCGCTTCGCCTCGAAGCGGACGGTCACGGTGGACTGGGATCCGAACGCAGCAGCGACGACGAACCGCGTGCAGAAGCATGAGGAGCGTGCCCAAATGGTCGTCGCGTACACACCGGTCGAGGTCGACCCCTACGGCGTCAGCACGGTCCTCGCGACGGTTGAATCCATCCAGGCAGTCCGCAGCGGCGGAGTCACCGGACGCACCTTCGGGGTCGACGCTGTCCAGAGCGCCAAGGGCAAGAGCTTCTCCTTCAAAGTCGATGCTCGCGGGCGGATCGTGGACGCCAACGAGCTGATGGACCTGGTTCAGGAGATGGGCGAAAAGGCGTTTCGGGAGGGGGCCGGCGGCGCGCGAACGAAGGACCCGGATATGATCGGCGACTTCGTGGCCGGCGTGTGGTTCCTCTGGGACGGCGTGGCGACGATTCCGCTGCCGGCCGAGGGGCTGGCGGTCGGACAGACGTGGCCGTCGCAGCTTCCGGCGCCGACGCCGATGGTGATGCGCGTGGCCCGCGATGTGACGTACCGGTTCAACGGCATTCGTTCGGGTCCGCGCGGGGCCGCGGGCGTGATCGAAAGCACGTACAAGCTGGCCGCTACGGCGCCGACGGATTGGCCGGTCCCGTACTCCGGGCGATTCCGGATGAGCGGGACGTTTGGATTCCTGGGTCCTTACGAGGCCCTTTCGCTGGAGGGTTCCGGCGAGGAGTTGTACAATATCGAGGCCGGTCGGCTCGAACAGCGGCTGCAAAAGTATACGATGCAGGTGAAGGCCTCGCTGCCGCCGATGGGCGTCCAGGCGCATCCGCACATCACAATCGAGCAGACGCTGGCGGCGGAACTGCTGACGCCGGAACCGCAAACGGAAACTCGAAATCCGAATATCGAAATCCAAAACAAGCACGAATGACCCCAAACTCAAAATTCAAAACGGACCGTCCGACCGGCGGCAGCGTTTCGGTCATGGGGATTTCGTGCTTTCTATGATTGGGAGGTAGTGGTCTCTTGGAACGAAGCAATCTGTGGGCGCCGTGGCGAATCCCGTACATTCGCGACATCGGAAAGAGCGATGGCTGCTTTCTCTGTCACAATCTCGCGCATCCGGAGGACGATGCGGAGAACCTCGTTCTGTGGCGGGCCCCGCACAGCCTCGTGGTTCTCAATCGATTCCCCTACAACAACGGGCACCTGCTGATCGCCCCGGCCCGGCACATCGCCACGCTCGAGGAGACCTCCGAGGAGGAGATGCTGGAGCTGATGAAATTGGTCCGGGAATCGCAGCGGGCGCTGTCCCTGGCGATCCGCCCGATGGGCTTCAACATGGGCCTGAACTTCGGCCGCTGCGCCGGGGCGGGTCTGCCCGGACACATGCACATTCACGTGGTGCCTCGCTGGGACGGCGACACCAACTTCATGGGCGTGTGCAGCGATACGCGGGTGATCAGCCAGTCGCTGATCGATCTGTTGGCGGAGCTCAAGCAAGCGAGCGAAGAGCATTCGTTGCCGACGATCTAAGAATGAGCGATAAAACCGATGGGACTCATGGGACGAATGGGACTCGCCGGGTCTGCGGAGTGAAGTCATGGTCGATGGTCTTTGCACTTGTGCCGCCACGGAGGCGACGAGCAAGGGGCGGGTGTATCCCGAGCCGCCTCATCCCTATCGCTCGGATTTCGAGCGGGACCGCGACCGGA
>CALMMH010000465.1 GCA_937868145.1 uncultured Phycisphaerales bacterium | reverse complement strand
ACAACGCAGCATACAGGGCTGCGGCCATCGCGCCGCAGCCCCTTTCTTTTGGTTCTTCACGGAATAGCGGGGAGGGCCGCAGAACGCTGGCAAGGGGGACATCGTCCATTCGTGTGTCTCTTGCTGATCCTGGTTTGGGGGCGCTGCCCCCGCGATTCCTTGAAGAACCTTTCTTTTCAGGCCTGCACAAACGCGGAGGCTTCTTCTTTCCATCCACATTCACGTTCGGTCTCCAGATGCCGTTATTCCTGTGCGCGAGTCGAGATACCGCAAAGTGCGAGGTGTTTGTGAGTATCGCCTTTTCCTTATGGAGATCGCCTGCTTTCCCCGGCTCTCGTGAGAGAACCATCAGACGCGGCGAGGGATAGAAAAGGTAGAGTGCCATAGGTTAAGGAGACGAACGATGAGACGATCGGTCGTTAGGATGTGCGCCACGGCTGCATTTCTGCTCGTTCCCGTCATGGGGCGGACCCCGGCGGCGGCCCAGTATGACAACTATCCCTACCCGCCGGCGAGCTGGCCGTACGGTTTTCCCGAGTCTTGGAACAGAATCGGCGACGTGCTGAAGTCCATCGAGAGACCCTCCCGCAGGAGCGAAGTGGCCGAGAACTGGATCCAGTTCTCCAAATCGGCGATTGCGAAGGACCTGGAATACCGGGACCGCTGGTTGACTCTTCAGAAACAGCAGTTGAACCAGAATCAGCAGGTCGAGCAGCAGCGTCTGGAGATGAGCCAGCTTCAGATGCAGATCGAGCAACTCCGGGCGGAGAATCTCAGGCTGGAACGGGCGAATCTGGAGTTGCGGGCGGCGTTGAAAGATCAGGCCGCGGCTTCCGACGCCGGTCTGCCGGGCAAGACCAACGCGCCTGCGGCGACAACTCCTGCGAGCGAGCGTGCGCCTTGAACGCCTCCGGCAGGGCGTCGAGGATGTCGGTGGCCATGAGACTGATCTGACCGAGCCGGTTCGATGCGATGTCGCCGGCCATGCCGTGGAGGTAGACGCCGAGGATAGCCGCGTCGAGCCGGCTCAGGCCCTGACCCACCAGGGCCGCCGTGACGCCTGTGAGGACGTCGCCCGATCCGGCGGTCGCCATGCCCGGATTGCCGGTCGTGTTGATGTAGACCCGTTGACCGTCGGTGACGACGGTCCCGGCGCCTTTGAGAACGACGACGGCTCCGGTCGCCTGGGCCATCCGAACGGTGGTTTCCTGCCGATCTTTGGGCATCTCGTCGCGAAAGAGGCCCGACCACAGTCTCTTCATCTCCCCCGGATGCGGCGTGAGGATCAGTTCCGCTTTGCGCTTCGTCGGCCAACTGGAAAGCCGGCTGAGGTTGTTCAGGCCGTCGCCGTCGACGATCAGCCGCACATCCTGCTGTTGCACCAGAGTCCCGACGATCGACCGCAGGCCGTCGCTTTGGCCCAGGCCCGGCCCGATGGCGACGACGTCATTCTCCTGGACTGCGTCGAGGATCGCGTGAAGGGCCTTTGCGGAGATGCGTCCCTCGTCGTCCTCGGCCAGCGGGAGCGTGGTGTAGCAGGGCTCGATCGCCGCGACGATCGGCAGGGCGCTTCGCGAGGTGGCCACGCGGACGAGCCCGGCGCCCGACCGCAGCGCTGCTCGGCCGCAGAGGGCCGCGGCGCCGGTCATGCCGATGCTGCCGGCGACGATCAGGACCCGCCCGAAGGTGCCCTTGTGGCCCTCGACGGGCCGTGACGCGAGCTGAGGAACAGCCGTGACGATCTCCATGGTTCCCTCGAATGGAACATTCGGATTTCTCTTCTATTCCGCTTTGTCGATCTTCCGGTTGATCATCGTCGCGGTGACCGCGGCGGAGAAGCCGTTGTCGATGTTGACCACGGTGATGCCGGAGGCGCAGCTATTGAGCATGGTCAGCAGGGCCGCGACGCCCTGGAAGTTCGCTCCGTAGCCGACGCTCGTCGGCACCGCGATGACCGGGCAACTCACCAGCCCGCCCACCACGCTGGCCAGCGCTCCTTCCATCCCGGCTACGACAATCAGGATGTTGGCCTCGTTGAGCCGGGGCACCGATCCCAGGAGCCGGTGCAGGCCGGCCACGCCCACGTCGCAGATTAGTTCGGTCCGCTGCCCCATGATCTCGGCGGTGACCTTGGCCTCCATCGCCACCGGCAGATCCGCCGTGCCGGCGGTTACGATGGGCAGCACACTCTTGGACTGCGGAAGCTCCTTCTGCTCCAGGGTGATCGTGCGGGCCAGATCGTCGTATCGAGCGGCGGGGAACTTGCCCGTCTTGACCAGGGCCTCGAAAGCCTCCGGCCTGGCCCGTGTCGCCAGGACGTTGTTGCCTCGCTCGGCGAGTGATTCGAAGATGCGGACGATTTGCTCGATGGTCTTGCCCGGGCAGAAGATCACCTCGGGAAACCCCTTGCGGAGCTGCCGATGGTGGTCCACGCGGGCGAATCCGAGATCTTCGTACGGCAGGTGGCGAAGCCGCTCCATCGCGTCGTCGATCGCGACTTGGCCGCCTTGGACCTGCTCCAACAGTTGTCTCAAGTGTTCCGGTTGAATGGCTAAACCCTCAATTCAAGAGAATTCGAATTGCGTGCTTTACCCGGTTGAACTCGGCTCCAGGGTCAGCGGGGCAAACTGTCCCGCCTTGAACTTATGGTAGGCCAACGACGCCACCATGACCGCATTGTCCGTGCAATACTGCTTGGGAGCGACCAGCAGCCTTCGCGGGGGCCTGCTCTTTTCGGCCATCTTCTGCATGGCCTCCCGCAGCGTGCCGTTGGCCGCGACGCCGCCGCCCATGAGGATGGTCTTGGCGCCGATGCGTTCGGCGGCCCGCTTGGTTTTCTTCACGAGCACGTCGATCACCGCGGCCTGGAACGACGCCGCGATGTCGGCGATCTGCTGTTCGGTCATGGAATCGACCTTGTTCTGGCCGTTCATGTCCTGGCCTCGGCAGTGATAGAGTACGGCGGTCTTGAGGCCGCTGAACGAAAAATCGAGCGAGCCCCGCTCCAGCATGGAACGCGGAAAGTCGACCGCCTTGGGGTCGCCCTTCTTGCCGAGCCGCTCGATGACCGGCCCGCCGGGATAGGGGAGCTTCAGGATCGTGGCGACCTTGTCGAACGCTTCGCCCGCCGCGTCGTCGATGGTCGTGCCCAACAGATGGAGCTCCAGGGGCGACTTGGCCTCGTAGAGGCACGTATGCCCGCCGGAGACGATCAATGCCACCGCCGGCAGCTCCAGCGATTCCTCGCCCAGCATCGCCGATTGCAGGTGCGCGTGCAGGTGGTTGATCGCGATCAGGGGCTTGCCCCACATGAAGCTGAGCGTCTTGGCCGCGGTGACGCCGACGACCAAAGCGATGGTCAAGCCGGGCTGGTTGGCCACCGCGACCGCGTCGAGTTGATCGCCGGCCAGGCCGGCCCGCTCCAGGGCCTCGGCGATCACGGGGTAGATCTTCTCGATGTGCGCCCGCGAGGCGATTTCCGGCACGACGCCGCCGTACTTCTCGTGCAGCTTCGTCTGCGAGGCCACGACGGACGAACGGACTTCTCGGCCGTCGGCGACGATCGCCGCCGCGGTTTCGTCGCAGCTCGTTTCAATTCCCAGGATGTTGACGGATTTCTGTTCCATGATTGGGCCCGATCATAGTCTGATACGACGGCGGTGTCAACGTGTGCGAAGGAGGGGAATAGGATGTAGGACATAGGGGACGGATGGGATGGATAGGACTCACGCGGCACAACTGTGGACATGCAGGCGGGGGTGGCTTAGAATTTGGGTTGGATTTGGAGATTCGATCGGGTTCTAGAGTGGAGACGATCATGAGCAGAGTGGATGATGCAGTGCAGTGTTTCTGTCGCGGAGCGGCGTGTTCGCAGGCGATCGTCGCCTATTACGGCCCGGCGGTCGGACTTCCGGCCGAGCAGGGGATGAAGCTGGCCTCAGGTTTCGCCGGCGGAATGCGGCTGGCCCAGACCTGCGGAGCGGTCACGGGGGCCTTCATGGTCCTGGGGCTCAAGTACGCCGGTCCCAACTGCGACCAGCGGGAAGGCCGCGAGGAGGTCTACGCCGCGCTTCGCAGGTTCACAGTCAAGTTCCAGGAGCGAAACCACACGGTCGTCTGCAAAGACCTGCTCGGTTGCGACATCAGCACGCCGGAAGGCGCCCAGCGGGCCACGCAGGAAGGCCTCTTCCGGACCATCTGCCCGAGGCTGGTCCAAAGCGCCGCCGAGATTCTCGAAGAGATGCTGTGAGTCATGTCCGGCTCTACGGCAGTCTCACGGTAATGGTTGTGTTCTGCGATGCGTTTGATGACGTGTGGATGAGCGAGGTGCAGTTGATGAACCCCCGAGCGAGGGCTCTCTGTGTTATGATCCTGGCTTCGAGTCTGGCCGGGTGCGGAGGATCTGAAGGACCTGTCAGCCGCGAGTGCCGTTTGTCGCCCGCGGACCAATCGTTTGTGCTCAAGGAACCCTATGAGTTCGACGATTCGGTCGGCGCCGGCGATGCGTGCCTGCTGGCGCCGGGCGTCTACCGCTGTTACTACATGGACCCGTGCGGCGACTACTACGAAGCTCCATTCACGACCAAACGCGAGTATTACTTCAGCGGCAAGCGTCGCGGCGGCGT